>DAOUVA010000129.1 GCA_030667885.1 Phycisphaerae bacterium | reverse complement strand
CCTCTTTTTCCGCCAGACCAACGCAAAGATAAGTTTGAAAATCTTTTGCCAGCCTGCACAGATGAGCTGAATCTTTTCCGGGAATTGAATATGCCCTTTTGTGTGCATCAGAATTGATCCAGCCCAATATTATTGTTTCCGGAAAGCAGATAATCTCGGCTCCGGCGTCTTTGGCCTGGCCAATAGCATTTTCAATTCGCACAAAATTTCCATTACGGTCACCATCAAGTGAGAATATCTGGCACATTGCGACTTTTATAGTTTTCATCCGAATCAAATGACGTATTTTATTTATCCAAGCCAGCCAATTCTATGTTATTCACCATTGCCAAGAGATTTACTTGCCCGGGATGTCCCGCCATAAACCCCCATATTAATTATGCCGCCATTGGGTAATGGCTCCAGGCCAATTGGAGTGGCCGGATCGCCGGCATCGATACACGGGCTTGTAACATCATCGGCTAACCAGCTTTGGCTGGCCAAATCCCATCGGCCTGCCTGTGATTTCAAATGATAATCGCTATTGTCGGGGTCAGCAAAGAATGGATCGGCATCGATATTACCCTGCCCCGGCCAACCACCCTGGACGTCGGTGTAGGTTATTGTGGCGGTTACATTGTTTTCTATCTGAACAAAATCAGAATCATGACCGTTGTAATAGATTATGGAGTTGGTAATCGCAGGTCTGGAATCGGAAATGCCGCTCTGGTGGTTTGAGACAATTGTACAGTTTGTTATTGTGGGCATGCCGCCAGAAATGCCATGTAGGCAGTTTTCAGCAATGACACAGTTGGTGATCGTGGGTTTGTTGTAGTTTATATTTCGTCCAACTTTTACCTCCCACATTGCAAGACCGGCACCTGTGTTAGAAGCAATATCACAATGGGTGATTGTGGGATTACTACCGTCGTGTAATTCTATCCCGGCACCTATGTTACCAACTATGTTACAGCGGGTAATTAAAGGTGACGCGGCGGAGCAGTAGATACCAGCGTTTGGCCCGGTTATGGTGAAACCGGCAAGTACACTGTTTGTGTCTTCAGCGCCGGAAAAAGTGACCACCGGGCCGTGACCTGTGCCGTTGATAACAGTAGCCGCTACTACGACAGGGTCATTGGGTTCGGTTGACCTGACTGTTAGAGCTTTACCTTTGAAATCAATGTTTTCGAAATACTGATAAATTCCCGGGGCGACTACTATCTCTTCGCCCGCACCGGCATTATCGATTGCATGCTGAATAGAATTGTATTGTCTGCCGGTATTAACATTTTCAATTACCTGGGCTGTTACGTTACTGGATTTGATACGGATTGGATCGGCGTAAACTGTTGATCCGTACTCATCGCAAACTCTGATTGTCCAGTAAGTCGTCTCAAATGGAAATTCCGTGATTACTTCTTCCGGCGGGTCTGGGGTATAAGAAGCAAGGTAATTCAAATCGTGGGCAGTCGGGCCAAAGAGGAGCTGGTAACCAACAGCATTTTCACTAGTTTCGCTACTTAATACCACTCCGTTTGCATCGGCGAGCGTCCGGTCTGCAGGGCCGACAAGTTTCACGGCTTCTGGTACTCTACCGGGATATAAAGATACATCATAGAACTTTAAAGCATCGTTCTGCGAATTCCATTCAAAGTAATAGTTTTCAGGGTCAGAGGCCAATTGAAGATTCTTACCAGGTCCCGCAACGGAAAGATAATAGCCGGCCGTAACGCCGCCGTTGTAAACAGGTCTGCGACGAGCCCCGCCATCGGGATTATTTGATTGTTGAAACCAATTGAATGGAGTCGAATGTTCGGCAGGAGGGACCGGAAATCGGATATTCAATGTCCCGGGATAAAATTTTCCATGCGTTGCATAATAATTATCAATCCAGCACCTCTCTCCATCCACACTGCCCGTAAGTAATTTGGCAATATCATCGGAGAAATCCCGACAGGCGGCATCAAGCAGTGACACACGGTTTACCGCGAAGCGAGCGTCGGCGTAGGTCTCATTGAGACGAACAGCGACATCTATCGCCGGCATGTTACCCGTACTGAATCCGATCGTCTGGATTGGCTGTGTATAATTCGGCGCAACACTCGAAAGATACGTAATAAGCGCATCTCCATATTGATAATAGGGCGGGCCGTAAGAACCGATAGTCAGGAAATTGGCTTTGGCATACCAGTCCGCGGGATCGGAAAAGACCATAGCAACCCCCATTACACAGTCACCACCACCGAAAGCTACTATTGTCGGTTTGTTCGGTTCAAAGGGGGGATTTAACTGTACCAAATCATTGCCGGGGAAATCGGGGACGATTATTACCTTCACCGTGTCCGGGGGACCATTCAGGTCGCCATCGCTAACAGTCAATTCAAACTCACATTTCTGAATTGCATTTGTCTGGCCAAATCCGCTGATTGTCGGCGTTGCAGTATTTTCGTCTGTAATATCCACCGATGGGCCTGATACCTGCTGCCACTGATAAGTTAGCTGTCCGAAGCGGTCAGGGTCGAAAGATTCGCTTCCATCAAGAGCTACCGGATCCCTGGTTGTGTATCGAGGCAATCCCGCATCTGCTATCGGAGCGCGATTGCCTATAACAATTCCAACGATATCCGGGACACTGTCGATTTGACCATCGTTTACCACCAGCTCAAATACATATATACCTGTCTGAGAGGGAATAAAGGTTGGGTTATCAGCATTTGCATTACTTAAGTTTACAGCAGGCCCTTCCGTCTGCCTCCAGTTATAAGTCAAAGCTACGCCGCCGGGGTCGTAAGAGGCGCCGCCATCAAGAGTAATTACAGAGGGAATAGAACTCGTTGACTGGTCGGGCCCGGCATCGGCCAGAGGGGCACGGTTGCGAACAATAATAAGTACTTCATCCGGTTCGCTAAAATTCAAACCATCACTCACCACCAGCTCAAAACGATATTCCCCTTCGGATTCAGGGATGATCGTTGGCTGCCTGGCCGCAAAACCACTCATTTCCACAGCCGAACCGGCAACCTGCTCCCAGCTAAATTCCATGACACCGTCCGGGTCATAAAAGAACGAGCCGCCGCCGTCAAGAGTGATTAACTCAGGTAAGTCTATATGCTGGTCGGGACCGGCGTTGGCAACAGGTTTGACGTAGCCAAAGTATTCGTACGCACCAATATCAATCCTGGCTGCGTATATCCGAAGTTCCCCATCGAAATCAGTTTCACCTGGGGCAGGAACAATTCCGGGGTCACCGGCATTTACACATGGCGAACCGGTTTGTAAATGGTAATCGTGGGCCTGGATGTCAATAAATAACGGGTCCTGAGAGATGTTGCCGTCAATACCTGTCTTGTCGGCCTGGCCATCGTAGGCAAACTCGCCAGTGGCGGTGGCGAGTAAACCATAATTACCGGGAGTATTGTTCCAAACGTTGTTGAATTTTATCACATCTCCCTGATAATCGCCCTCCCAGGTTATCCCTCCACCAGATCCGGCGCCAAATATTATGTTATTAAAAATATGCGAATGTCCTATTTCGTCCGGACTAAATACAATGTGAACATTACCCCCGAACTGAGCCCCCCCCTGAAAGCTCGCATCATTACCTGCGATTGTATTATTGCTCAGGCTTCCTCCAAACATAATAACGCCGCCCCCGATATAAGCCGAATTACTATATATGACATTGCTGCGGGTTATGGGATCTCCGATTATAAATATACCCGCGCCGGCATATGCGGTGTTGCCATGTATTATATTATGCGTAATCGTTGGACTGGCTTCTACGCCACCTATTGCCCCACCGTAGCCTATTATTAAATCCTCAACGTCTCCAAAAACTTCACTGGGGGCATGATTGCCTGTAAATACATTGTTAGTAATAGTAGGAGATGAGCCGGCGCAATAAACACCTCCTCCCCACAGAAGCCTAACTTCAGGACTAAGGGTATTATCTATCGTCCCGAAGCCACCGGTGATAGTAAAGCCCGTCAAGACCGCCTGGGATGTTTCCCCGTTTTCGAAGATAACTACACTGCCATCGGCATCGGCATCGATAATAGTATCAGCCACAATATCAGGGTCGTTCGGGTCGGTACTTGTCAGAATAATATTTTTGCCGCTGAAATTGATAGTCTCGTAGTATGTACCCGGATCAACGATAACAATATCTCCGTCATTGCAGTCGCGAACAGCCAATTGAATTTCAGAATATTGGGCAGGGACCCGGCGAGTTGCCGCCTGTACTATATTGCCGATAGACAATAGTAAAATAAGGCTAAAGAAAATTGTTTTTCCCATTTTCCCGGCCTTCCTTAGAAAGCTGCTAACAACTCATAAATGCGGTTTGGGGTGAAATTTGGAAAACAAAGCCAGCATGAAGTAAGCACCACCTGCCTGTAGAATTTCATCCAAATATCATATATACACAAAAACAGGTGTTTTTGCAAGGAATTTTCGTACAACATTGCCCGTTTCAGCCTATCTTAGAACCTTACGGATTGACGGTTCCGGGTGAAGGTGCAGAGGCGGTCCAGTTTTCTGAGTCATTGCCGTAATCGGATGATACCCTGCGAGTAAGTGACTCGCCGTCACCATCCGGCTCTGTCGGCCAGTGGTCAATGCTGTCGGGGGAACTTTCAGGATGAGAACCATCGCTATAAGTGACTCTGTCAACGCGAATATAAATAAGTGTGCCGGACTCGTCCACGTCCCCAGGCATCGAAAGCTCAAGCCTCTCGCCGTTGTTGTTTAAGCTACCGCTGTAAGGGCCAAGAATCTTCTCAACAGGAACCGCCGGATACCGCCAGGAAAACGCCTCCGGGTCCTTTACCACCAACAAATATCCGCCGGCTGGTATCGTAACGGGAACATCAGCAGGGAAGGTAAAATCAATACCATCGGTAAACTTCCACGGTTGAGCCTGGTCGTCACTATATAAAGTGACAGGCTCGGCGCTGATGTTATGTAACTCGATATATTCATACTGGTCGTTGGCATATGAGCTGCTAACGGGCCAGGATGGACTGTACATAATTTCGTTGATGACTATCGGGCCGACCTTCGGATAGGCATTAGCTGAGCCGGGAGTATTCTCAGACATCGGTACAAAGTTGTAGTTGCCGGTGCTGGGCTTATAGTAACGGCCAAAAGATATGCCTGTCTCTGAGCCGCCGAAATCCTCTACATTACGATAGCCAGTTAAAAGACCACCTTCAGCGGAGCTTAGATACAACTGTTCACCGTTCTCGCTCAAGGCGAAGGGCTGATAAGCACCAGGTGCAGATGGGTTGTTGAAATGCAGGTCTTCGTAGAAAACAATGTATCCATTCGGAGCAATTATTGTCCCGGCGGCAATCTGGTATTTGTCTAAATCAGAACTGCTGTCGGTGAGGAACCAGCCGCCAATATTGATGGCAGTGCCGGTCGTATTATGCAGTTCTATCCAGTCCGCAGCCTCGGCATGTGAATGAGCCAATACTTCATTAATAACCACCGCGCCGGGGTCGGGGACAATACCGCTATCATCTTCGCCCGGCGAACCACTGAGATATGCGCTGGCACGCCAGGAGTCTTTTTCGTTCCAGCCGTATGGTTCTGTGTTGGCAGGGTCTATTATAGTTAAAGAGAAACCATCTCCATCGGTAATGGAGCGCCAGCCGTCCTGATAGTCAAAGTCCAGAATGGTTTGGCCAATAGCATCTTCCAGTTCGATTCGCTCTCCCGCATTGTTTAATACGCCTGAATATTGGCCAGCTATATTAAGGCCTGTGCCGTATCTGGTTTCAAAGGCTTGGCGGTCCTGTACTACTACGACATATTCATTGGCTGCAAGCTCTATATTCGGGAAGGTAAAATCAATACCATTTGTGAATTTAACCAGATTCAGATTAATCGTTCCAGTTCCTATGTTTTTAAGTTCAACGTATTCGGTGTTCGGTTCGGTCGGATTATACATAATCTCCGTGATGCGAAGATTATCAGCCACCTGATCAATTGCAAACGTTGCCTCTGTTAATGCGCCCCATAAGCCGTCTCTTAGTACTCGGGCTTTGACGTGTGTGCTATTGTCTAACGTGATTACTCCTGTGTACTGTACAGCACCGGGCGAGATGCCGCTTCCACCAGTAGGACCACTTCTCTGGCTGGCAATAAGCTCTGCTGAAATGAGAAAGTCGGAGCTGGTTGTGGAGACGTTCAAGCCATGAATGGCCAGGACATTGTTGCCCTGCCTCAAGGCGCTGATGTGGTCTGTAACGGAAAAGGACTCAACTCCATCAGCCTCGTGGTTGCTATCGGCATCAGAGTTCCAGTTCGGTGTTCCAGTAAAGAGTACCCGCTGAACTTCGACGCCGTTGATGTATGCCACGAAACCGTCGTCATAACGCATCTTCAACGTCAGGAAATTAAATTGTGCGGGTTCGGTATTAACGGTAAATGGAATACGGACAAAACAACTGGTGTTTCCATTGTACATTTGTGCCTGGACATCAAGGCTTATATAGTTCTGATAACCGGAGCTTCTTTCGTAGCCGACACCGCCGGGGCTTCCGGTGCTGAGTGCCCAGCTTGAGTCGTCGAAAGCACCTGCTTCTGTCCAACTGCTGCTGACCGAGCGTGTCGGTATGAGAACACGCTTGGAAGCATTCTCAGTAACAAGGGTAGTATTGGTAGCAGTGCCCTGCTGTATCGGCTGTAAGGATGGTTCATTGCCATCAAGGGTATAATAGATAGTGCCTGTTGCTCCGTTGCTCTGTGACATATTCAATTTGAATCCTGGTAACACCTGGCCGCCATGCCGGTTGAAAGACACCAGTGCCAGGTCCGGAAACATGCTCACTGAGCGCATCTGGTTGATGACAATCTGGTTTCGCCTTGGGAAAAAAGTGTTAACCATATAGTTGTTCTGACCTTCCCAATGGTCTTTGGTGAATGGGGGATGTGTTTTAGCATCGCCCCATCGGGCAGACTCAGCAATGATTGCCAGATCGATTTGGTCCGCTCGATCATTCCACCGCTGGATGTTGTGCGCTGCTGTTAATATTCCGCCGTTGAAGAAATACTTATTCACCCGGTCGGCGAACTTCGTAAGATATTCCGGATGGTCGGTCAGTCGCAGATGGAGCCAAGCCGGATTAAAATGACGCCACTGCTCACCAATGGCTCGATCCGTAGAATCGGTCAGGAGCCTGCCCTCGTTGACCCCACCATTGGCGCCCAGGGAGTGCTCGGCATCGTGCCGGTACCACGTGAATCCCTGTGGGTTGACGTGATTGTAGATAGCGAACACGTTGTTTGAGAATTGTGCCCAGCAACTCACCGGCGCATCGGGATCACCTGTGTAATAGGTGCAGATCATATAGTCCATGAGGTTCTCAGGATCAAGGAGCCTCTCACCGGTTGGATCCGGTGTCCCGTCAGGCCTAAGGCCCTGTACGGCAAAATAGGCCGCGTCGGAACCGAAGCCGGCGACGGCAGCATCGTACAGCCGGCGATATGCATCTATTGTACCGTCAGTGGCGTGCAGGGCGCGTGAGCCTGATGAGTCGTTCTTGATCACATCGTACTGCTCTTTATCGGCGCCCAGGTATGACTCGGCGAAATCGGCATCGGCCCTTTCCTGCGTCTGGTAGATGCCCCAGTAATGTCCGTTGATATAAAGATGATAATATCTGCTACGGGTGTATGGCTGGCCCATGTCACGCTGGACATCTCGGGAGAAGACATCCCGAATGAGCGTGTTTTGGGAACTGCCCTGGAATGCCCATGAGTTGTTCTGGCTGGTACGCAGATCGATCTTGTCGAACTCGTCCGCTCCCTCGCTACCGAACAGCGTGTACCGGAGCTTTCCCGCCCCGTATTCAGTGCGAAAGAACAATCGCAAGGCGTGCTTGGGATTACTGCTATCTCGGCTGAATGCCCCTCGGATCCGCAGGCCCGCATTAATATGGAAACCTTCGCTGCCGTCAGGATTGAGCAATTCGGCTGAGGTAGGCCGCTCCCACTCGATACCGTCTTGACGTGCATTGACATAAATACCACTGGATGGATCGAACAGATTATCCAGGTCAGTAACAAGTGAGATAGTAGGTATTGCCAGCAGAGCATCTTTAATCTCATTCCGGTAGCGGGAGTTATTGACCACGTCAGGGTCCATGCCGTAATCGATGGCCTGGCCTTTGACGCTGCCTCCGGGCCATTGGGGACCGGGCGGTTGTCCCGTGGGAGATTGCCTTATCACATCGTCGAGGAAGATGTAGGTACGAGTTATAATATCTGAAGACTTCCAGCCCGGCTTTATTGCAACTGCCCGCAGGCAAGTAGTTTTATTGATAGTAAGAGGAACGCTATAGGTTATACCTCCCGGAGAGCGTCTGCCGTCGGTGGTATTATACGGCTCACTGCCGTCGAGGGTATAATATATTACAGCACCGTTGGTTTCAGTGGCGAGAGTTACAGAGAAAGTCGCATCGTAGAAGCCATGCTCATGGCTGCATTTTACCTCATCAATAAAACCCTGATACACACTGATATTTTCACTCGATGGACTGGGGGAAGTAAAGAACTTCCAGTTGTCAGCGGCATCGGGGTAGCGGCCAAAGGAAATATCGGCAGTCTGTTCACCAAAGACAACACTATCAATTAAAGTACTGCCATCGTAGTCAAACAAAGCAATCTGCTCACCAGCCGCATCGAGTTTGAAGTTGGCATGGAGTCCGGAATAGGCAGTATCATTGTCGGCCCATATTAATAGATAGCCATTTGGAGGTATAGTAGTTAGAGCTGGAATACCATCGAGAATCCGCCACTTGGTAGGATCGGACAGGTCATCCGTTAGATAAAAACCACCTATATCAATAGCAAAAGAGCCATAATTGTGGATTTCGATCCAGTCATCATACTGGCCCTGAGGGTCCTGGGCAGAACTGCTATTAGAGGCCATTAACTCATTTATGACCAAAGGCAGCTGGGCACTATAGGCCCGTTCAGCCGGTATAAAACCTGACAACAATACGTGTATTGCAAAGACAGCAAGAAGCTTGTTCATAATATCAAGGATTTTAATATCCCCTACCTCACTTTTTTTATGCTATTAAGTACAGCCCAATTATGGGGGTCCTTCGAGGACTCACGCAAGTAAACAACTTTACTGTAATTGTAGCATAAATGATAAAGCGAATCAATGGAGAAACCGTCACTTTGAGAATATCGGCGTGTATAGGCAATTATATAGTGGACAAAAAAGGGAAGATTATATACAATATTCATGCAAAAAATGATTGAACAAAGAACATAAAGAAGAGGTGAATCATGTCAGAACATATCAATCGGCGTAATTTTTTGAAGAAATCCGCGGCCTTATCTACAGGAGCCGGATTAGCTTTAAGCTTTGAAGAGAAGGCTTTATTGGCAGCAATGACAAACAAGCCGGCACCAAAAATACCCGGAGGTTCTATCAAAGGTTTACCGATGGGTAAAATCGGTAATGTCAAGATCAGCAGAATGTTCGCAGGCGGCAATCTTATCAGCGGATTCGCCCACAGCAGAGACCTAATATACGTATCTTCCCTGCTTAACAAATATTTCACCGACGATAAAGTGATGGAGACTTTCGAGATATGCGAAGAATGCGGAATTAATACCGCGATACTGCGG
>DAOUVA010000031.1 GCA_030667885.1 Phycisphaerae bacterium | reverse complement strand
TAGTTGATAGTATTACTGCCGAGGATGACCTGATAACAATTACTTCAGTCGGTTCAATAGAGGAGAATCCTGATTCTGCTGTTGATCTTACAGCGGCAGCTCTGGTTCTTGAGGCTGCTGTAGGTATTGGTGCAGATGATGCTTTAGAGACAGATGTGTCGAGTCTAACGGCGCATTCTGCTGTTGGTGATATAGCTATAGTAGAAAAGGACGATGTAGAACTACAGGATATATTGGCTGACTCCGGAAGCATCTACTTGGAAGCAACCGATGGAGGGATGACTCATCACATAGCAGGCACTATCACAGCTGGTAGCAGTACTTTGACAATGGTACAATTGGATCCGTTAGACACAAAAGATTTTACATTCACAAATCAAGCGGACACAGATCTTATGTTGCAGAGCACAGGCGGTTCTGTGACAGCAGTTGATACCATAAACGGCGGTAAAGATGATAACGCGGCTGACCAATGGAAATCCATACAGGCAATTGCTAAGGATAATATTGAGCTCCAGGGCGAGCCCGATATAAAAATTGGAACCCATGAAGGTTTTGATGCTGCAAATCATTCTTTCGGTGGTGTTGTAACTTCTTACGAAGGCGGTGTATTGATTATATCGGATAACGGTACGGTCCGTACAGCAGGTGAAAGCATCCTAGATAATGTCGCCATAACCGGGTACTCAGATGGAGGAACAGGGGTAGGAGTTGATTTACCAGGGCTTGAAGAAAAGAACGCGGCGATTGTAATTATAAGTAAAGAGGATCTGAACTTAGGCGAAAATTGCAATCTGACCGCTTATGGAAATTATGATCCTACGGATCTTACTCTGGATGAAAGACGGGACGTTGTTTTCGAAGAAGACGGCGATGCAATTGATGTTGCAATTTATCTGGGAACACAAGATATAACTAGCGACATTGATATGGGCTCTGGCAATGTATTTATCGAGAATCTCGATGTCGTTACAGGAAAAGTCGGAGCACTTGTTATTGATGCGGGAGATACCGTAACATTTACAGATACTTTTGAGAATTCACTAAAACCAGGCGGTGGTTCAAGCACTGTTAAAAGGATCGAGGCAGTCTCTCGAAGGTCAGAAGACCTACAAATGGCGATAAATCTTGAGACGTTACCGCACGCTGATAATCCCACAAACCTAGCTGATGGCCAGTTTGTGTTAAACGGAGGAGTATATGCCCTACGAGGAACTGACGATGGCCAGTTGTTGTCTCTGGCCAAACTTCTAGCGCTAACCGGATCCGTTCCGCTTGTGACGCCAATCCCTTTGGAACCAGAGGACAAGGGTGAAGTGGAAGAGACCGATAAGGAAGCCCTGATGCAGTGGCTGGTTGACGAACTTGGAGAAGGTAATGTTCAAACATATTTGGCAAGAGCTTATCCGCCTTCGCTTCATACTGACCTGCGTCCCTATAAAGCAGCTGCAAGACTTCAGAACTTTGCAGCGATTCTGAAAGACCCTGCTGGTGCACACATTGCTGCTTTGAGTCAGGTAATAGGCGAAGTTATCCAAGCCGACGTACCGCCATCTCCGGAACAAAGTGCTATGATTGCTCAAGGTTTTGCAGAGCATGTGGGTGATGGGACTCATTATGCCTTGGCTGGACAATGGATTGATGCTCTCGCAGAATATACCGGAACTTTGAACTCTGAAATAGGTTGGTCGACCGATAAGTCTATCGCTTTTGTTATGGGTAAATACGGCTCTGGGATAATAGAAAGCGGTGATTTAAGAACCGCTATGTTCGTACAAACGTATCTTGAACAAGCATTTGGCGGCTGACAAAGCTATGGAGTATGTAGAGTAGCAATTTATGGGCAGGGTTAGAGGTCTCAGTCTGTAGAAAAAACCTGTTCACTCTTTCTTGGCATGAGTAGCTGCTATTTCGTCGAACGGCTTTAAGATAGAGTCATCATTGGGTTCTTGAGACACACTTGAAGGCTCGGGGAAGTCGCTTTCTGTCTTATCTACAATGTCCAGAAAATTCTTGATAGCTTGTCCAGCTTCAGAAGTCATTATTTGATACCGGTGGCGCTGTCTATAGCCAAATAAGCCTCCTACTATCAACAGCAATACAACCAACGGTGCTATGGCAATCGCGATTCGTTTATTTCTTGACAACGCCCTCTCAATATCACGCAACATTGATTCATATGACTCATAGCGATCCTCAATACTCGGACTGAGTGCCCTGTCTAGGACAGTTCGCCACTTTGCGCTAAGCTTCCTAATGTTAACAATAGCATTACTATCACTTAAATGGTATTTCTCCCCGAATAGCAATTGGTAGACCAGGTCTCCAAGTATATAAATATTTCTTTGGACAAGTCTAAGTTCTTTTTCACCTGCTAAGATGGCATCCTGTGGCAGAGTTACCGTGTCACTTAGTCTCTCCTCCTTGGAAATAGGGATTGTCCCGGTTACTGTTGGCTGGAAGCCCGTGCTTAGTAAAGCAGTAATGGTTGCATCGCCTTCATGTATATCACTTAGCTTAATTTGGTATGGATTCAAACGGTCTGTTTGCCAGCCATTCTCCGATAGACTAATGATAGCCTGCAATACCTTTGAAAATATCTGATATATTCTCTTTGGCTTTAATCTTACATCCTCATTAATCAACTTTTCCAAATTATATTTTGAGTACCCAGTAATTATATATGGCTCATTCGGATTTTGTGAAACTTCTAAAGCCCTGGTGACAAATGGCAGGTATAGCTGCGAAATGCTTCGCATCTGGATTCCGCTCTGGTACAAATGTCTTTTTACTGTAGCAGCAGCTTCCGAAGGTAAAGCATCGTCCGGCATGTATATAATCACCGTACCATGAATCGGGTGATCGGCCCTGCAAACCATCATATTTTCCGTCTTACGAACAACTTCTTCTATCTTATATTCATCTGGAATTGCCATTCAAAAACCCTTATCGTATTCGTTAACATAAATAACCTTGAAGTAGTATTCTAACACCCATCAGAAAAAAACATAGACAAAAATCAAATCAAATAGGACACATCCAGCGTTTCTTGTCTTAATGCGTGATTATTGACTTTCCTATCAGGGTAAGTGTATAATTGGATTAAGTTGAGGTCAATCTTGCTGTTTCGGTTGTTGCCGAACAAAGTCGAGTTTTATGAATATGCCAAGTGCTTTTAATATTATACCTGATGATTATGAGATTATAACAACGCTGGATGTCTCTGGTGCAGTACGGGAGTACATTGCATCTTATAAACCTGACAAAACTCTTGTCCACCTTAGAGTGTATAGCTTTACCGACACAACCGACACCGCGATGTGTCGACACCTGAGAAATTATTTACGTAAAGATGTCGGCTTTATAGAAGAGCTGAATCACCCCAACATAGTCCAGCTATTTGATTTTAGCGAAACAAGACAACAATTTTGGGTCGCAACACAGCCAGCAAACATAAACAAACTTTCCGAATGCTTTCCCAAGATTGCTTCTTCACCTCTTGAAACGAGGGTGTCTTTGGTCAAAAAGTTACTGTCCACTATAGAATATATTCACAATTGTGGGATAGTGCACCGAAACATCTCAAGTAATGGGGTGTTTTGGGATTCCGAATTAGAGTTGTATGTAGGCGATTTCGGATTGGCTTGTCACCTTGCAGATGTACCGACTTCCATACATGATACCACGCCCACGTCAACTTCAGGAGCTACCTATCAAGCTCCGGAAATCAAAGATGCCAAGACAACGTTTATAGATGTCCGCTGTGATATTTTCTCGGCAGGATTACTGGCTATTGAAATACTAAATGGTAGCTCTGTGCCAAAGGATATAGGGAGAGATTTTCACAGAACCTTGAAGCAGTATTTGGAGCAGCAAGGTACCGTAAAATCCATTGGTGCAGCTGTATTCGAAGTGCTTTTCAAGGCAATCAGTCTGGATCCTGCAAAACGATGGCCAACAATAAAGAATTTATCAGATGTATTTAGCAAAACATTAAAGAATAAACCAGCCGATAATTTAACCTTCATTGATTTGGCTGGTACTATAGATGCTACTCAGGCACTACAGAGTTCGGATAAACCTGATGAAGCTAAACCTACTGAAGAAGTTAGTGGTAAGGAGCGGCCGGAAGAAGCACCCGTGGCGAGAGCTCCTATATTACCTTCCGGGACAGAAAATGAAATATGGAATAGTCGTTACGAAATAATAGAAAAGATAGGAGGCGGTGGACAGGCAGTAGTTTACAAAGCACTTGACCATTTAACTAATGAAGAGATTGCCATCAAGACACTATTGTCTCGACACAAAAAGGACAAAAGTGCTATCAATCGCCTCAAGCAGGAGGCTATGGTAGCAAGAAGTCTCACGCATAAATACATCGTAAAAACATATAGCGTAGAACAACGCACTGACACAGCAGATGGAAGCGAAGCTGTCTTTCTCTGTATGGAGCTCATTACAAGCGGCTTGGAATTGAAAGATGTTATTAACAGCCGCCGTGCTGCTGGCCAGGGATTCGAACTCGGCGAAGTTCTGCATATCAGCCGCCAGTTACTGGAGGCCCTTAAATATGCTCACTCATATACAATTCACAGGGATGTCAAGCCCGGCAACATAATGCTTGTCCCCCATGAAGACTGGACCAATGATGACACTTCAGACCTGACCCGATTTGATATCAGATTAATGGACTTTGGTATCGCAAAAGTTCTGACTCAAAAGCGGATAGAAGTTACTGGCAAAGGTTTTTGGTCGGCGCACTATGGGGCGCCAGAGTTGGCTGATGCCAAAAGCACTGTGGATGCACGGGCGGACCTCTATAGTGTTGGTGTTATTATTTACCAGATGCTAACCGGCCACATACCGCGCAAAGGCTCACCATCTGCCAATAAAGTCAACAAGAATGTGCCTACAGCACTAGCTACGGTCGTAGACAAAGCCATAAACGCTGATAGGGAAAACCGCTTCAAATCAGCAGCAGTTTTGGTCCGAGAGATTGAAAAAGCTGTCAGTAAATTTAACTGGATTTGGAAGACAATCAAAGTGACCGCAGTATTACTGTTGGTCACGCTTATCGGCACAGGTGTAAGTTATTTTTGGCCCGAACCTGAATACTTGCCAATAAGAGAAAATGTCGCGATTTTAGCTGAGAGGGATCCCTTTAATGCAGTCGCTTCTTTTGCTGATAACAACATAATAAGGTATACCGACCTTGAGGGTTTTGAGAGCTATGATAAATTGAGGAAAAATGCCATAGAAAAGCTGGAGGACCAACTAAACGAATGGGGGCAAGAAGAATTCCCAAGGAGCACTAGATGCTGGAAAAATCAGGAAGAGATATGGCTTGAAATGGAACCCAAGGTTAACAATCTAAAACAAATCCAATATAATCAGCAGCAATATAATCAACTCAAAGATTTAGCCGTGTTTACACATCTGCTCGAACTTGACCCGAGTTCCAAAGTGCTCTCAAAAATTCAGGGCGAGATAAAAACCGCTGAGACGCTGCTTAAAGAAAGACCTCTATCGAAAGAAACATTAAATACATGTGATAATATATACAATTTGGCAGCTAAAGTTTATGTAAATGTCGAGGGGGTCGCTGGAGAATTAGATATCAACGAGGCTGCGGAAAGAATTAATGAAAGGCTTAATAATGTCAAACAGCTGCGAGAGCGATTCCTGTCAGCGCAAAATAACCTTAACAAAATAAGTCAGCTTAAAAATGAGAATTTTCAAGAGTGGAGTGATAGATGCTTGACTAAAGCCGACAGTTATTACAGCGGTTTCGAGCTCGAAACCGCAGAACAATATTTTAACCTCTTAAGCCAGATATGCGGCACTGTATCTGATGTCAGGAATCAAATTGATTTTGCCGGTTCTGATATTGCTCTTATAGTCTCGAGGCTTATGCAATTATGCCATGAAAATATCGAGACGTTTGAGAGCTATCCCGAGTGGAAAGGAAAGCTTGAGAGTGTACACGAGAAAAAAGATTTGCTTGCAAAGTATATTACGCTACTGGGAATAATTGAAACGGAGCCTAAACAGAGTATACCAAAAAATATTTATGTTTCACTCTTAAGTGCAAGAGAAGAACGAGATAATGTACAAGTTGCTAAAAAAAGGCTCAATAATGCTGCATCAGAGTATAAAGAGTTCTTAACCAAGAAAGTAAATAATCTGGAAGCTCTATCAGTTACTCACAAAGATATAGAAAATTACAAAGAACAATTGCAGGTACTTAGCAGTGACATCACCGGCTCAGAATGGCCCGAGGTTGAGCACGTTCAGAAATACAAAGGATACTCGGTTGATATTAAAGATAGCCTAATGAAGGAAGGCTTGGATCTTAGAAGAAAAATTGTTGATAAGGTTCGTTCCGCACAAGTTGAGTATTCATGGAAATCAGGAACAAGTCCGCAGTATATGAATATTGCCAGACATTATACCGGCAACGATATTGCGAAAAGCATCGACGGTTGGAAGCACATTGATAACGTTCAACGCATTTCTTCAATTATAATCCAGATGAGAGATATAGATGCTCTATTGACTCGTAGACAGCAATTAGACCGCTTGGCTGGAAAAATCGATGAGGGTATCGATTTTTGTGAAAAATTTAGGGGAGCTTCGCCAGAAGAGAAAGAGCAACAGCAGCAGTGGCTGTCAGATTTGAAAAATCTAAAACAGAAACTCACTGCAAAATACGACGACAGCGAGCTGATAGATTTGGAACAAAAAATGTTTGACTCCAACTGGGAAGGTATTGACAATGAATATAAAGAAATTCAAGCAAACTTCCCCTATTACAGCAACCGTGTTGAGCAGCTTATAAATGAAGCGGAATTTATCGAGTCAACCGGCGAATATATTAACGGGGCCTTAAGCCGGTGGCGAAGTGTCATTGCTCAGGATAGTGCCGTTATGATTACATTCCGCAGCAGTACCATTTGCAATGAACTTCAAAGTATTAAGGAAAACGTAAACAGCTGGACCGAAGAGCAATTTAATCAGGAAATACAACCTAAATGCAAGATTCTTGAAAACATCATTGAACAAGAGGGTCATATTATTGTAACCATTCTGAGAGTTATAAAAGCCCTTGATGAAAGAATTGACAACATACTAAGTAACGAAGACGTTCGCGAGCTAAATGCCATTGCTGCACAAAATGACAAGAAGACAATACTCGAAGAGCTTAAAGACTCATTTGAGCGGTCTGAGAATGTATTAAGAATGATTCAGGATGTCCCTGAAAATGTATCGCTTGCCTACGAACATGCGGATTTTGTTATATCAACGTGGCTTGAGAACTATAACAAAACCAGGACGCAACTGAAGACACAAATCACTCAACTGCAGACAATTGAAGAAAACATCTCAAAGGACATTGCTATGCGGTTGGCTCAGGAACTACCAATTGAGCAATCTTACTATGCTGACTTAAAAAATGCTGTCGTAAAGGTAGTGAGCACACACCATTCAAATATCGAAAATGAAATAATGCTGGTTGAGCAAAACGGTAGATTAATAAAAATGTATGATTTTCTTGAGAAAATGGGGGATGAAACTATTCCCAAACTTACGAACATAAAACAATCTCATTCGGATAACAATATGGGCTTAACAAAAATACAGTCTTTCGCTATCGAGGACTTGGGGACTGTCAAGGAGTTTAACATTCGCAGAAAGGAATTAGTTCAGCAATTCGTAACCCTTGGTGAGGACATTAAGAAATATAATGAATCTGATCTGGAATCAGCATGCAAGAAAACAGTTTTGGACGTACCGAATTATATTAAGAAACTAATAGAGCAGACAGGCCAGGTGGGTAAAATCGACGAACTCTGTGCTCTTTTGTGGTCTTTCTATTCTGAACATAAAGATTGGGGCCAGTGGCAGTATTCTTTTCAAGATCTTTTTCATATTACTATTTCATCCGATGATCAACTTCAGTTTACTTCATTACACGGCTTCCAGCCGGCTGACAACAATGGCAATGTCGTAGTTACAAGTATGGTTGTCTCAAACCCGGCAAATTTTTTCTATATTGACACTGGCGAAGTCATAAATTTTGGGTGGCCCAAATATGCCAAAGCCGATGGAGATCCGAATGTCAAGTTAACATTTGTCCCATCTGGAACCGGTAATCCTGAGCCATTTTATATGGCTACATACGAAATAACCAACGCTCAATACAAACGATTTCTTGTAGAAACTGGTGCGAAAGCATCGCAAATGAAAAAGTGGTCACATTTCTTAAACCAAGACAATCAAACACTTGTTCAGTGGACTCCTTTTGATGGCGAACCGCAGTGCGATATAAGGTTGGATGACAGTGGCAGTGTTCTTGTGATAGCTCACGGAAAGGAAAACACTCCCATGACATGGGTGACCTACCAAGGCGCACAATCTTATGCTACTTGGCTCGGTGCGCAGTTACCAACAGCCTCACAGCACGAATATGCATGCAGGGCGGGTACAAACAGTCTTTATCCTTGGGGAGACAACCTATCGCCAATCTCGAACTTTGCACATGTAAGAGCCGTTGCTTGGCAACACGCCGCAAGCGAGTATAACTCCCAAATAGATAATCCCCTTGAGATAGCACACGCGCCAGTAGGAGCAGTGACGG
Source organism: Phycisphaerae bacterium (assembly GCA_030667885.1). Taxonomy (GTDB): domain Bacteria; phylum Planctomycetota; class Phycisphaerae; order Sedimentisphaerales; family Anaerobacaceae; genus NIOZ-UU13. Next base: position 6,734 of record DAOUVA010000031.1, on the reverse strand, counting down.
ATTACCAAGATGAAAACAAAACACTAGACACCGGCAAATTCATTCATAACAAGGCCGTTTATAATTCTGCCTGGCCGATATCTAATGCCAATAAACCAAACAGTTGGGGGCTCTACGATATGATAGGTAATGTTTGGGAATGGTGTAAAAACGACGATAATGAGGATCAAACTGTAATTTGTGGCGGCTCTTGCTTATCGCCACCAGAATATGTATACCCTGACTCCAAATACCAATTTCAAGGTAAGGCTTGCGATGTTGGGTTTCGTGTTATTGTACCCCCCAAGTAAACCGTTTGCGATATGGGGGGGGAGTATGCCCATTTTATTTAAGCACCAATAACCGAGTAATAGCATTACTTTCAAAGTAAATTTTCAGGGGTCGCCAGATACAAGTTGACAGCATAAAATAAGTTCTTACAATATTATAGGTTGCTTTGCCGTGTTCATAAAGATTGAGAAATAACGATTTATTCATAAGTTATTTTGCTGGGCTGGCTTTGTTCGCTCTGTGCTTTGGCAGCCTATATGACTGTAGAGGGGAGAATGTTGCAATTATGGTTGACTTGGAAAATGGTGGCCGATTCAATTGCCTCTGGCTTCCTGCGGTGATGACCCTGATACTGGCTGGATGTGACGGGTTGTTTGACCGCAAACCACAACTGTCAGATTTAGACAACCCCAATTCAACGGTTAAGATTGTGGCTGTCAAATGGGCCGGCGATAATAAGGTCTCGTCAGCGGTACCTCAGTTAGTGGACCTTTTACAGGATGAGGATAGATCCGTCCGTTTATATTCGATTGAGGCATTGCGCCGGATCACAGGCACCGATTGTGGCTATGACTATAAAGATGCTGCACATGTTCGTGCCGTCGCGGTAGAACGCTGGTACCAGTTCCTCGAAACGGAGCAACCGCAACACAATCGAAAGGAGTCGCAGAATGGCAAAGATTGACGCAAAAAAATCCGAGAGTTTGACAAACACTCAGATTGAACTGCGTATACATGCCAATCCTGATTACCTGTGTGTAGTGCGGACGGCCGTACGGCAGACAGTTTGTATTTTCGGACTCCAGGAGGACAAGGCTGAGTCGATCACATTAGCAGTGGTTGAGGCCCTGACTAACGTTATTCGCCATAGTTATGGTGGACCTTGTGAAAAACCTATTATCGTAGGGCTTAATAAGATATGCTGTGGTGACAAAAACAGACCAGCGGTCGAGATAGTAATTCGCGATTTCGGCAAACAGGTGGACGCCGAGGCTATTAAGAGCAGAGACTTGGACGAACTAAGACCTGGTGGAGTTGGTGTGCACATCATTCATTCGGTTATGGATGATGTTGAATTCTCACACGCCGACGATTGTGGCACGCAGCTAAGAATGGTAAAATACATAACTTAGCATTTCTAACAAAAACAGGGAGCTTGAAATTATGGCAGACAGTAGCAGTTCTCAGAATATAATCAGAGGTGTGAGGCATCAAGGTAAGGCGATGATTCTGGAATTAGGTGGTGAAATAGACATGAAATGCTCTGCCGAATTGAAGGCCAAGTTCGCTGAACTTTACAAACAAAATCCTCAAGTGCTTGTGGTTAATATGGTAAAAGTAGAATTTCTGGATTCAAGTGGATTGGCGAGTCTTGTAGGTGCTTTGAAATGGTGCCGTCAAAATGACAGCGAGTTTAAGCTTGCAGGTCTTTGTAAACGTGTTAAAAGCATATTTGAGATTTGCAAGTTGGAATCGATATTCCAAATTTATGACAGTGAAGATGAGGCATTGTCTTAATGAAAGAAACAGATTCTTCGGCCGAGATGAAAGATAAGAGTAGCGTCATTATCGATGCTCTTGGAACATTGGGAGAGTTTACGCTAAAAACAGGTCGTAATGTTTTTTCAATGTTTGGCGGGATGTTCCTGCTTCTTGGTGAAACAGCAACAGTAACGAGCAAGGGTTTGCTTATTCAAGAACAACGGATAGGCAGCGAAGCGATATTTACCCAAATGGTTCGTGTTGGTGTAAAAGCGATTCCTATTGTAATTCTGATACAGTTGGCAATCGGGATGATTTTGCCATTGCAGATGTTTCCGATGCTTGATGAATTTGGGCAGTCAGACCAAATAGCGACAATCAATGCAATCGCAGGTTTTCGTGAGCTTGGGCCTTTGATGACGGCGGTAGTTTTATGCGGATTTGCAGGTGCAAGTATAGCAGCTGAGCTTGGAACTATGGTAACGGCAGAAGAAATAGAGGCGCTGAAAGCGTCGGCATTGAATCCGATTCGTTTTCTGGTAGTACCTCGAATGCTGGCAACATTAATAATGACGGTGATGCTTACAGTGATAGCCAACGTGGTAATGATTGCAAGTGGAATGCTTACAGCGATTAATCTCGGGATAGATGCAGACACATATTTTAAATTGACAATAGAGGCAGTGGAAGTGTCAGGTTTTGTCACGGGTCTTGTCAAGGCGGCAGTTTTCGGTCTTTTGATAGGATTGATAGCGTGCTTTCTGGGGTTGTCGGTAAAACCATGGGAAGGGAGTGAAGGTGTTGGAAGAGCTACGACGCGGACAGTGGTTTACGGGATTGTGGCAGTTATTTTTGCAGACGCAATATTTACGCTGATATTCTATTCTTATGGTTTGTTTGATTGATTTTCGGGTTTAATATATGTCAGAAGCAAGCGGAAAACAACCTGTAATAGAAGTTACGGATATGGCTAAAAGTTTCGGCTCTCAAAGAGTGCTTGACGGAATTAATCTTAAGGTATACGCGGGGGAGATAATGGTAGTTATGGGGGGTAGCGGATGCGGCAAGAGTACTTTGCTTCGACATTTAATCGGCTCGATTGCTCCTGATGAAGGGACAGTCAAGCTGTTCGGAAACGATATAACGAAGATGAGCGAGAAAGAGCTTGACGATGTTCGCAAGAAATTCGGTATATTGTTTCAATCAGGCGCGCTGTTCAATTCATTAAGTGTGGGAGAAAATGTTGCGCTGCTTTTGAGAGAGCACACTAACCTTGATGAGGCAACGATTGATATAATAGTTAAGATTAAGCTTGAACTTGTAGGTTTGAGAAAGCACACCGAGAAGATGCCGGCACAGCTTAGCGGAGGTATGAAGAAGCGCGCTGGCCTTGCAAGGGCTATCGCTCTTGACCCCCAGATTTTGTTTTATGATGAACCAGGTGCAGGGCTTGACCCTGTGACCAGCGCCCAGATAAACCAGCTTATAATCGATTTGACAAAAAAGCTTAACGTGACAAGTCTAGTAGTGACTCATGAGATGGATTCCGCTTTTATGTTAGCAGACCGGATGTGCATGCTGGACAAGGGAAAGATTTTGAAAATGGGAACAAGGCATGATTTCGAGGTATTGCGAGACAGAACAGGAGAATTAAAAAGTGAGCAGGAGCGGCTGGTGCGACAGTTTTTGCGTGGTGATGCAGAGGGGCCTATTACGGAGAGGCAACTGGCCAGCGACTATGAAGAAGATTTGCTTATGGCACATAAGAGATGTTAATTCAAACTGACCGGTAGCCAGTTTGAGTTATTAAAGACGGCTTGAATTTTGAATTGTTGAATTTGCAGGATTAAGCACATGGCTAACAAAAATCGTAATGAGGTAGCGGTAGGAATAACAATGCTTGTGGTATTGTTGCTGACAATCTACATCGTGGTGATGCTTGCAGACTGGTCAAGGATGTTTACTAAGCATCAGGAAATCACTATCAGTCTGCCCTATAAGGTTGGTTTGAAAGGATTGAGCAAAGGAAGTCCAGTTCATATAGGAGGTATGAAGGTTGGCCAGATAACAGAAACCCGGATAAAGAAGCTCGAAAAGCCAATATCCGGTTGTGATGTATATGTATATTTTACAATGAATATCCCAGAGCAATATCAGCTTCGCAAGGACTGTGTGCTTTTGGCGCAGAGTAATGTTTTGGGAGGGGAATCACTTTTGTCTATCGAGGATTTAGGCTGTAAGGGTGATGTGATAGGGGACGGTCAGACGGTAGATTTGCGCCTGTCACAGACGGTGTTGGAAGCTATGAAAAACGAATTTGATCCGAACAATCCGCAGAGTTTTTTTGCGATGTTAAAGTATGAAGTTAACCGCGAGAATGAAGGTTCGATAATGGCTTCATTGAAGAATATAGCTGCCAACTTAGAAAAGGACATACCGGCTTTGACGAATCATTTTCAGGAAACACTGGCAAAAGTTGATGAAACTTTGGAAACCGCAAATTCATCACTTAAAGACATTAAGGGCATTGTCAACGATGAGCGTATAGACAGGATTATCGATAATATTGACAGAGTCAGTGTCAACTTAAAATTGACGACGCAGGAGGTGCGCCGTGCTCCGTGGAGGCTTCTTTATAAACCTAAAGAGAAAGAATTCAGGGTGCAATCGCTCGTGGATTCTGCGGGTGCATTTGCAGCCGGTGCAGAGAGACTTGACAGTACATCTTTGCGATTAAAGAAACTTTTAGCTGAGCCAGACGATACAATGGGCAAAGAAAAGGACAAGATAAAGATGATGGTTTCAGAACTGGATGCCAGTTTTCAGCAGTTCCAAAAAGCAGAGCAAAAATTCTGGGATGAACTCAAGTAGAGTAACGATGATTAATTACATTAAATCGATAAACTTCTGTGACAACTTCCTCGCCGAAGAGACTTGAGTTCCCTCCCTTAGTTTGGTAAAGAAAAAATAATATGTCAACCGTAACATTAACAATAACTGAGAAGGACCGCAGCCGACAGGTACAACTGGAACCTAAAGGTACACTTATCGGGCGATATCACGAGTGCCGGATAACCCTCGATAGCTGGGATGTCTCACGCAAACATGCCAGAATCTTCAGAGATCCTTTCGACCGCTGGATTATTGAAGACCTGGGCAGCCACAATGGTATATTTATAAATGGTGAACGTGTCCAGGCGCATGCCCTTTTGCCTGGTGAATCAGTAAATATCGGTTCCTGTTCGCTCTCGATAGAACCCTCTTTGGCACAGCAAATTGAACGCGATGATTCTGTGCAAATGACCAGCAACATCGTCAAAGATGATTTTAAAGCAGAAATTATCTCCAGCGGACCAGAGACAGACAAAGTTTTGTCACGTTCCTACCTCCAGCAACTCAATGAGATTAACAAATGCCTTTCGGAATTGACCAGCTCGTCTACTTTGTATCCCGAAGTCTGCAGGCGTCTGGCGCAAGCACCGAAAACCGTTGCCGCTGTCCTGAGACTCCCCAAGAACACTGAGGTACTGCCCGAATCACCCGAGATCCTTGCATGCCACTTGGGTGACAGTCCTAATCATGTCGTGGCCGAGGATATGGCAAACCTTTATCTCTCTCATCGCGTGCTCGAGGCGGTTCGAGTTACAGGAAATCCGGTAATGGCTCAAAGCATCAGTTCTTCGGACACCGACATGGTTCTGACCCTTTCAGACGAACACACTCCAAGAGTCGTAATATGCGCGCCGCTGGGCACTGTCACAGAAGAAGTTGACCTGCTGTACCTTGACACACTGATTGAACAGACTACACCTGATACGTTCGAATTTGTCCAGGCCGTTGCTCGGCAGCTAATACTTACAAGAAAAAGTCTGGTCTTCATGCAAGCAAAGGCGGAAAGGCAGATTTTAGATCAACAACTGGCTCTTGCTCACGACATTCAGACAAAACTGGCACCAAGAGAACTGGAGCAGGGATTTGAAGTTGACGTTGCTATCTGTTATAAGCCTGCCATGTGGGTAGGGGGCGATTACTATGATGTGTGGTCATTGGAAAATGGGCAGATAGCTTTTGCCGTTGGTGACGTATCCGGAAAAGGACTGCCGGCCGCTATGATAATGTCAAACCTCCAGGCAGCTCTCAGGACAACTATGACTTTTTGCCCGGACTTATCTATGGCGACTGAACATGTTAACCAGCACCTGTGTCACAATCTGCGTGATGATATGTTCGTGACGTTGTTCCTGGGTTTGTTCGACCCTTCGCAAAACAAATTAACCTATGTAAATGCCGGCCACCTACCACCCCTGATTATGCGCCCTTCCGAACCTGCCAGGAGGTTAGGTGAAGCAACTAATATACCACTCGGTATCTTTGAGTCCCCATTCACTACCGCCGTCGAAACGATTGATCCAAAAACGAGCCTGCTTGTGGTTACTGACGGCATAACCGAGGCTGGTTCTCCGGATGGCCAGTTGTTCGAAATGGACCGTTTGGCAGAATTAATGACAACTTCACAGGCCGCTTCGGCAAAAGAGCTTATAAAGTCAGTAATAAACTCTGTAACCGATTTCCGCCAAACTTTGCCTCAACAGGATGATATTACAGTTTTTGCGATGGTGAATTAGAAAAAAACGGGCATGCCTGCCGAAGGAATCCCTAATCAATTCCATTCCCACCCCTGCGGTGGGGGTCAATTACAACTTTCCGTTCCTTCTTAAATACGCATCGCCTAACCTCGAAACCTCCACCCGTGAGATTCTTTCCCACCTCACGGGTGTGCCTCGCCGGCACGCTTAGCCTAACCCGCCTCGCCGCTGCTTAGTGCAAAAGAGTTGCCGTTAAAATACAACAAAAACACCACCACCCCTGCGAATCGGGGGTTCATGCTGCGGGTTCTCTTTAACCCCTGGCCGTCTCAGGGGTTTGTGTTTAGCCTCAAGGCCTGTCCTTGCGGTCAATTTATAAATGCTACGACTCGGGGG
>DAOUVA010000366.1 GCA_030667885.1 Phycisphaerae bacterium | reverse complement strand
GATGGTCTGCTTAAGAAGAAGCCTCTGAAAGAAGCTGCCATGCACGCGGCAGCGTTGGTTGCATACTGCAATACGCCAATTGGAGCAAAGCTGCCGGAGGGAATGTATGATTGGCCTGCCTTACGAGCGAAAAATGGCCGAGCCAGACCCTATAAAGTAAAATATTTTCAAATCGGCAACGAAACATGGGCCTTCATAAAAAGTTTGAAGGAGATGATGCCCGATACAGCTCCTCAGTTTTACGCCGAGTGCTTGAACTCATACATCGAAGCGATGCGCTCGGTAGATCCTTCCATTGAAATTATTGTCGATGGACACGATGCTGATATGGGTGGGATTTTCACAGAGCTGCATAAGCAAACAGCGGACAAAGTATCATATTTTGCAACGCATTTTTATACGCCGTGGAGCATTACGAAAGTTGTTGAAAACAGCAGAGAAGTCCCGATAGAAGAGCTTTCCGCCGAAGAAATCTGGCGAGCATGGATTGCCGTGACATGGTTTGACGATAGCGGCCGCTCGGTGATTAACCATCCCGGCATCAATGCCGCGCGAAGAGCTGGCTATAAAGTAGCCGTAACGGAATGGAATTGGAATGGCCGGTGGAGGCGCAGGGGACCCGATCCCGCCTTGAATTCGAGCTTCGCCAAGGGGCTTGGCGCCGCCGGATACCTTCACGCTTTTATGCGGGCCGCGGATGTAATTGATTTAGGCTGCCAATCTATGCTCGTAGGCAACTCATGGGGAATTCACGCTATAAAAGCCGATGTCGAAGCTAAGATTCCTCCCCACTACATGCCTACAGGACAGGCAACGATGTTCTATTCAAAGCACCATGGAGAGAAACTGCTTGCTCTTGAGAGCAGCGGCGTGCCGACATATAAACAGCCATATCGAATGGGCGGCATCGGGCCTAAAGAGAAGGTCGCCTACGTTGATGCGTTAGCCACGGCGGATGATAAACTTGTCTATTTCCATGCCATAAACCGGAGCTTTGAAAAACCGATAGATGTAACAATCGATATTTCTGCTTTAGGCCGCTTCGAGGGCCGTGCAGTTCACCATGTTTTGCAGGGGCGCCTTAACGACGCACCTAAATCAAATGAACCCAGACAGATTGGCCGGATAACCCAAAGAGATATATTCTTCGAAGGCAACAGGTTGAAAATAACCTTACCAAACAGATCAATTTCATGCATCGAATTCAAGAGGAACTGAATATGAACAGAAGAGATTTTTTAAGACGGTCCGGCTTTGCGGTTGCAAGCTTAGGCGTTTCACAGGTATTGCGCAGCACAAGATTGGCCGCCAAAACCAGCGGTCTGTCAAAATGTCATAACGCAAATGTACTTATGATAACCTGTCACGACATCGGACAGCATTTGGGGTGTTATGGTGTCAAAACAGTTCATACGGATAACCTCGACATTCTGGCCAAAAAAGGTATTCGCTTCGAGAACTATTTTGCAACAGACTGTGTATGCAGTCCAAGCAGAGGAGTCATTCTTACCGGAAGATATCCGCAAACCAACGGCCTGATGGGATTGACACATCAGCCATGGGGATGGAGCTTAAAGAAAGGCGAGAAACACCTGGCGGCAATTCTTAGCCGGGCCGGTTACGAAACTACATTAGTAGGCCTCCAGCACGTAACAAGCGGCGATCCCGCTTCGCTCGGCTATCGGCACGTACTGTCGCAGGAACGTAAGGCCGGCAAAACTGTCCAGACCACAAAAGAACTGCTCAAAAAAGCAAAAAAGCAGGACCAACCTTTCTTTATGAAAGTGGGATTTTTCGAGGTACATCGTCCGTTCACTAACGGCAAAGACACCGACAAAGGCATATTTATCCCACACTTCCTAAAAGACACACCCGAAACACGCGAGGACCTTGCGAAGTTCCAGGGAACAATACGCTTTTTCGATAAATGTGTCGGTGAAATTCTGGACGCCTTGAAAAAGAGCCAGGCTGCAGATAATACATTAGTCATATTTACCTCCGACCACGGGATTCCTTACCCCGGTGCGAAATGGTGTCTTTACGATCCCGGCATCCAGACACCTTTGATTATGTATCATCCCGGAACAGCTATTGAAGGCGGCAAGGTTTTTAAGCAGTTAATGTCTAATGTGGACTTTCTGCCGACGCTTCTTGATATTCTCGGCGTTGACATCCCACAAAACCTTCAGGGACACAGCTTCAAGGATGTGATAGAAGGCACCAAAACAGAGTCACCCCGAAATGAAATATTTGCCCAGCGTACAAGTCACGCACTGCGTGATAACACTTCCAGGACCGTGCGAACAACCCGCTATAAGCTAATCCGCTACTTCGAACCGGGCAGGCTGATTGAGTTTCCCACCGATGCCGTGCCGCAGCGGGTGGCCGAACATACAGAGCGGCCAAAAAGACCTATGGGCAAAAGACCTGTTGTACAGCTTTTTGACTTGAAGGAAGACCCGCACGAACGTAATGACCTTGCCGCCTCGCCGGAATATGCAAAAATAGTCAGAGACTTGTCGAATCGGCTTTGGCACTGGATGGAGGAGGTAGGTGATCCGATTCTCAAAGGGCCTCTTGTCACGCCATACTACAAGGAAGCCATAGAAGATTATCGTCGGTTCCGACATCAAAAAGGCAAATAGCCAGCCAAATAGTCTGGAACTTCTCAAGACACATTTGTCATTTTGACATTCATAATTACTCGGGGCCGCCAAGAAAGCCCTCATGGTAAAAGACCGGCTTGTATCCTTTTTCAGTTAGCCAGCGGACAGCCACATCGAGCCTCTTGAAGTGGTCGGGAATATAGTTGGAGTAAAACGGCCAGAAGTACTGCTCATGAGTAAAGATATCCATAATTTCCGCATGGTTGGGATCTTTGGTAAGCGGTTCAAGAGTCGGTATAATTTGCTCAACGGGTGTGCTGTTGCAGACAATATCAACTCTGGAAAAAACTATACCGCTTCCGAAATCCATAAGGGCATCATGGCGTGACAGATATTCGGAGCGGACATCGTCTATCAGATAGTTAACATCCCATACGCTGCCTTGTTTGCGGAAATATCCGCTCAGCGCGCGTACCCCTCGTTCATAGAGAGGCTTTAGGGCCTCAGGCTGCACCATTCCCCAGTGTATAACCGTAGGCGGCGAATAGCTCTCCTCGGAAGCAAAGCGAATTATCTCCTCAGCCACTTTGTCAAAATCAGCCATCAACTTCGACGCCGATGCATTCTGGTAAGGACGGTCAGGCTTATTTGCGTATGCGTGAAAGGCAAGCTTTAGCCAGTCGGAATTGTCCCGCCACTGGCCTTTATAACGGTCCGGGAACTGGGACAATTCAAATCCATCTTCGGTTGTATAATAAATATTAAGGACAAAGCGCGTGCCGTATTTCGAATGGAGCTCCCGAAGATTCTTCAGATAAAAGCAGTCGAACAGAGAGGCGTAATTATTCTTTGCGATATCGCGCAAAAAGAAGCTGTTATCATCAATTGAGAATCTATAACGGGGCTCCGAATGCCTGTCCCAAATTACCTGCACGCGATGCTCACCCCTGCCGAAGTTATTCTCAGAGACCGCAACTATTTCCGTCTGCTTTTGGCGGAGAATAATTTCCGAGGTGAATTTCGTGCCATCCCGCCGCGCAGGCGAACCATTCACAATAACCCGGCCATTAAGAGGGGCCTGCCCTGACACCTTGATTTTCAAGCCTCCACTGACCAGCTTTCCGTGTCTTCGGTTTAATACCGCTCCGTGAAAAGGTTCTTCAATCCTTATAGCGCCGAATGCCTGCGCCGAGAGTATCTCTTGCTTTGCAAGAATGATTCCAGCAGCGCCTGCCGCGGTGGTTTTCATAAAGTCACGTCGTGTTTTTGGCAACTCCTTCATTTTCTCTTCTCCGGTCATGATTGAATCATTACATATCGATTCAGTGATTATCTTTAATTCCCATTTGTATATGCCAGCCGGGATTTTCTGCATTTCCTTCAGTTTCATAAGCACCGACATCAAAAGGTGGTTTCCTTGGAGTATGATTAAAATCCAGCTCAGGAGCAAAATCAGAAACTCCCTTTTCAATCAGCACTGAGTCCGGCTTTGGCCAATAGTTCTTTTTGTCAGGCCCGGCAAATGCATCGTAAACAGTCCAGCCATTACAAAATCCAGCCCCGTCAATCTTTATACCATCTAAGCGGCCTTGAACAAAGTTAGCGCCGAAGGCGGCATTTTTTGCCCCCTGCGCATCAACGGCAGTGGCCCCGGGACAATAAATTGCATTATTAGCGAAGACCATGTCACTTGCCTTGTTCCACCGAATCAGAACACCTTTCGGATTATTAACGATTGTGTTATTAACAATCTTAACATTACTTACATAAGGCACTGCGGCATGAGGGGCCGCGGTGATACCGGTCATGGAACAATTGAACACAATGTTATTTCGAACAATTGCGTCGGAAACCACCTGGATACCCTCTCCTGCATTCCATATGACGTTACCCTCAACAATATTGATTCCTTTACCATTACTACCATACACGAAGATGCCCGGATACTGTTTAGATATGTTGGTATCGTGAATGACATTATCACGGACAATGTTCCCATAAGAGCCGAACTTGATTTCAATACCATCGTTTCCACCGTTGCTCGTACCGCGCGTGTGATGAATATAGTTCCCCTCAAACAGCGAATTGGTCGTACGGCATGAGCCGTCGTGACAACCGATATACATGCCTTCTCCTTCTGTGCGACGTGTCTTGCTCAGGCCGGTATGATGAATGTGATTTTTTCTGATAATAAAGGCGTCACAATCTCCGCTGTTCATCGTCAAAGCGTTATTGCCGGTCTGAAAGATTTCACATTCCTCAAACGTAATATGGTGGCCCCGAATAAATCGTACTCCTGAGCTGCCGCCCCTGAACCGTATCCCCCTAACAATCAGGTACGAGCAATCAATAAACTCGATATTATTATATTTGTCTATGTTATCAACGGGACGGCTCAGCAGCGGTTTTTCACCTTTTGCCGCACGG
>DAOUVA010000067.1 GCA_030667885.1 Phycisphaerae bacterium | reverse complement strand
CGTAATCGTACCTTTATTACAATAAAGGGCCTCAGCGATTTGTTCGTATGACATATTTTGAAAGTGCCGCAGGATAATCACTTCTCGATGTTTATCATCAAGCTTGCTGATTGCCTGCCAGACTTTGTCTTTGAGTTCATTTCTTCCGGCCACAACTTCCGGTGAAAAGCAATCTGTGGCGGCCGGTATTTCCGGGCAGTTTTCTGAATCAAGAGATTGTGCTTTTCTATATCTTCGTTTCCTTAAATGGCTGATACAAAGATTTTTCAGTATTTGGTAGAACCAGGGGAAAAACTTTCGTTCCGGTTTGAGTTGTCTGATATTTCGGTATGCTCGGATAAAAGCCTCCTGGGACAGGTCCATTGCGTCTTCGCGATTGCCTACAAGCCCCAGTGCGATAAAATAAGCGTCTTTCATATATCTGTTCACAATAACTTCGAACGCCGCCGATGATCCTCGGCGGCAGCGCCGCATTGCTGTTATTTCTTCCTGGCACATGCTCGTCACTCTTTCAGGCTCCAATTCAAAGTTCTTTCAGCTTGGCCTAAAAACTGCATTTCTATAGTAATATACACTTCAGACGCTCATTTTCTTCAAATTATTTTCCATTTTTTTTAACGCCCCATAATCCCTCCAATCTTGTGGGGATATTGACTTTCTAAATAAAATATTCACTGCTCGAAATTCTGCTTTTTTTCTCTACACTTCGGGTATCCTCCATTTTGCAGAACACTTCGGGCATCGCCCGATTTTACCCGCATATTGACTGAGTATCTTAACTCGCTGCCCACACCGACACCTCAAACGGATATACGGTTCATGTTCCACATCGGGCTCGGATATTATAGTTTCCTGCTTAGTTTCTTTTATATCTTTATTATCCCATTCCTGCTGCCAGGGTGCAAAATCCCCTCTGTGTTCTGTAGATTTATCTTTCTTCTCCAGTCCCAGTAACTTCAGAATTGACGTCTCATCCCTTTCCATAACAATCATTTTGGTCTTAAGCATCAATATCGCCAGTCCGACACCGGCCACAAAGCCGCCAATGTGAGCAAGGTAAGCCACTCCTCCTGCGCCGCGCATTGCACCAAATATATCAAATGCAAACCACAATAAAATCATCCAGAAACTCCTTAAGCTGAGCCAAAACAGACGCCAAAACAAGAATAAGAACCAGAAAAAACAGCTTATCGAATTCTCCGGAAAGAATACGAGATACATCCCCACAACACCGTTTATCGCACCGCTCGCTCCAAGTATTGGAATATCGGAAAATAGCAAATGGCTAATCCCGGCTACCAGACCGAGCAAGACATATACCGGCAGATAATACAAGTTGCCTATTTTAGAGCATACCGCATTGCCGAAAAGCCAAAGGAAAATCAAATTCCCTACCAGATGCAGTAGCCCTCCATGCAGCCACATGTGACCGAAAAGCCCCTTGATAGACAAGCCTTCCAGTAAGTACTGTGCTGTTATAGAGTTTTCCTTGTACTCGACAAGACTCATTTGGCGGTTTCTGACTTGAGTGGCCTCGACAATTTGAATTGCAAAGATGAATATGACCAAAGCAACCACTATCCAGTTCATGACTGGTCGATAATTAAATGGAACATCAACACGATAAGGGAAAAGAATAAACACGCTTTATGACCCTCAAAGTTTATCCACACTTTCTGAATTCACTAAACCATTCTACACAATCCTGCTGGCCAACGGAAAGATTTTCTTCTTCGTTGATTGTCTCTGAACTGCAGAGGGCTTTTGTTTGTGTACAAATAAAAAAGAGGCCCATACCGAATCATCGGTATAGGCCCCGAATTTAAGCAAATCTTTTATGCCGGCCTTACAATTTTAACTGCCGGCTAAATCTTCAATTTATGGTTATTGTTCCCGCTACGGCTGATTCAACCGAATATCATCAAAGTATGCACTTCCTGAGCCACTGGCTTGCGGATTATTCTTATCGCCGAAACCAATAGTAAGGGTATTTATATTGGCAAGGTTTACACCCTGGTCCACAAAGCGCGTCAGGTCGATATTCCATTGGGTCCAGTCATTGAACAATGCTGCATTGGGATTGTCATGTTGTACTACGGCATTGCCGTTGAGAGCAACATACATCGGCTCAGGGTCATTGCTGGCCATATCAACACCGATGGCCTCGTGTGTCCATGTCGACGGGCTGACTGCGCCGGATGTCGTCACGTTGGAGAATTGAGCCTCGCCGATCACGCCGGAGTTATGGCTGGTCAGTGCCAGGCCAATATAGACAGTCGAAGGCATTGATATCTTCTGTGGATTCCATACCATCGCCTGCCAGTTAACACCATCACTGGAGTAGTAGCCATTAAAGTTATCTGCTGCGTCACGCTCTATTTTTACCCAGTAGGGGGCAGTGATTGCCATTTGCTCAGCAGTTGCTACTGGAGTATCGCTTGTTGCGCTGGAACCTGGAGTCAGTCTGGCATGGAATCTACAACCATTACCGGGCGTGATATAGACAGCGGCGAATTTCGAGCCCGGATCAGGTGTCTGGCGAATCATCACGCCTGCTTTAGCCCATGGGTCGGTATTATCAACGCTGAGCACCTGTGCCGTAATCGATCCGGCGCCTGATAGTTGTTTGTAGGCATAACGGAACTCGTCGGCTGTGTTCCAGATGTCTGCGCCTGCTGCGCTCATCGTGAAGGTCCCGGCCGGATCTTCTAAGAAACCAGCCGGATTGCCTCTAAACCACAGCGACAAAGTGCCGATTCCGTGCCTGCTCCAGTCACGCGGGTAAGTCAATGTCAAAGTCGCCTCTGATTTCCCGACAGCGTTGTCATAGGACATCGGCATCGACTGAGCATCGCCATGAACGATAGTCTGCTCGGCAAATGGAGCAGTAGCATGACCAACGATAGAACCGTTTACCGCCGGGTTGTCGAATCCGTCCACCCAGGCCAGATATATCCTGTTGCTACCGAGTACACCTTCATCAAGGTCATTGTAGCTCTCAAAATCGTCAACAACGATGTGGTCTGCAATCGTAAAACTCCATACTTTGCCCGTACTGACAGTTCCATCGGTGTTATGTTCGTCGATTCGCCAGTAGTGACTCTGGCCCCATTCTATACCTTCAGGCGGAGTATAGTTGGCGGCTCCCTGTTGGCCTCTATATATACCGGAAGTATCGGATGCATCAGCGCCGGCTACTGCATCCTTATCAAAGCCGAAGTAAACATCATGCTGGGCTGCATTATCACCGGCCGACCAGCTAACAGATGTTACATCATCGATATTTGATGTTGACCCACTGACCGGTTTCGGGTTCCAGGCAAGTGTTACGTCACCTCTCATAATAAGAGCAATCTCATCAGGTGATAATACGTAATTGTACATCCGAACATCGTCGATCAGGCCGTTATAGAAACGCTGACGAGAAGCGGGCTGCCCGAGTCGGATGGTGCCTGACAAGGTGAACTCATTGGCTGTATGGGGAACTGATATCGGATCACTGCCGTCAACATAAAGCTTCGCATCAGCGTTAATGTCCCATGTGGCTGTAATATGATGCCATGCATCATCATTCACCGCTGATGCCTGGGGATTGACGTCATTGTCACCGCCTTCGATGTAAAATTCAACCCCGCCGTTGTCCATCATATTGATGTGTAACTCATCCTGGTCACCGAATCCGTCGCCGCCGCCTGCTGTTCCATAAAAAATCATACCTACCCCGGCCTGGGTGGTTTTGACCCACAGGCATACAGAGCCTATATCCGAGCCTATCATATCTGTCGTTGACAATTCAACGAAGTTAGTACCGTCAAATTCGAGCCCAACGCCGTCAAATCCATCAGACCATTGCGGATTGTTTTCCAGGGAGCCATGATTGTTGTGACCGGACCAGTCAACAACCCTCGTGCCTTTACCCGCATCGATCTTCCACCAGCTAATAAGATTGGGATTGGTAACTGGTATCTCAGATATTGTTCTGAAACTCCAGACATCACCTGTAGAAGTACCGGTAAGAGCAAATTCATCGACACGCCAGTAATAAACTTTATCTATTGCAAGGGTGCCGGGAGAATAAGTAGCAGTTGAAATAGCGCCTTTGTAGGTGTCGGGAGTACCGGCATTCACGTCGTCGAAACTTTCACCAAAATACAAATGATGTAATTTCGAGCCTAAGCCGGGCGTCCAGCTAAGGGGTGTATTAGGGTCAATGAATTCAGTGTCCTCGGCAGGAATTGGATTGTGGGCTTTTCTGGGGGGAACCATAAAGCTCCAGACGTCTCCTTTGCTTATAGTACCATCCGCTTCAATCTCATCTATGCGCCAGTAGTATGTATTTCCTGTAGGAAGACCATCCGGAAAAGCGAATCCGGGAAAACCGGCGACATAAAATGTTGTGCTTTGGTTGCCTCTGAATGTATCTCCAGAGCCTTCATCTACTTCACTAAAGATGTCGCCGAAATACACATCATGTGATACCGCAACTTCCCCGGCCGACCAGCTAAGACTCACCCAGTTATCCTCATGTGTGGCACCATCTCCTGGGATGGGATTATAAGCTTTCAACCTGGCGCCGCGATGACTTAATGCAGGACCTTCACCTGTCGGTCTGTAATCGGGATTGGTCGTCAGAACAATCTTGTCGATGATAAGTCCGTCCTCACGAACCCAGATGTTCAGGGTGTGGATGCCGGCTGTAGTTATGTCGATCTGCGACGGCTCCGGCAAATCCATTCTGTCATTGCTCCATGAGTAACTGCCGCTCCAGCCGGTCATTCGGTCAGAGAGAGGTGTTTCCTCGCCGTCCAGACCTGTATGGCAGGAGTCATCAGTCCCATCGAAACCCCATGCTAAAATCCACACATAGTGCGGGCCGGTCTTTTCAAATTCAATCTCATACTCCAGACGTTCACTATTGGCGGCATAGTCAGTATTGCCGGTTCCGCCTTGACCGTTGGGTGCGTGCATACCGGCCTCACCGATAAAGCCGTCAACGGGCCCGGTCTCCACCCATGCATGGCCGCCTACTTCAACATTGGCGTCATAATCCTCGGCCTCCACCGACACAATCCCATCCGGGCCGGTATCCTGTCGGAGCGGGTCTGCGTTTACTACCCCGACGACTAATCCTATGACCAAAACAACAGAAAGTAAATACATTAGTTTCCCAGACATAATAGTCATCCTTAAAAGAGTTTAAATAATATAAAATATGCGTTTGCTACTACCCAAAATACTCATTATCATCATTAAAAACCTTAACGTCGTCGGAAGTCCATCCCGAGAACATTGTTTATTCAACCTTGGAAATCAAGATAGTATCCATCAGCGCAGCGTCTTCTCTGTAGCCGACTTCAAGGGTATAAGTTCCCGGATCCATCGTAAAGAGTACTGTTTCGCCATCATCTTCTGCGCTGAAGACATCGTTCCAGTACCATGACTCTGAGTTCGAAGGATCGCTCCATCTTATCCAGCCGCTGCTGTGATTGACCGTCTGAGTAGTAGCGCCCTGGATACGGAACCAGAACGAATCACCGTTTGGAATAATTATGCGGCAACTGAGCATGTATGTTCCGCCTTCTACTGTGAAAGTATAACTTGCAGTGCCGTCCGGAGATGGTGGATTTTCGCCGCTGTCACCGACATCATCCGTTGTGCCGATATACGCACCGCCGGAGGCGTCAGCCATGTCCGTATAAACCTCCATGGGTGCCGTTATCGTATCGGCATCTTCCGCCTCAATCCATATTTCTTCCGAAGAAATTGCGGCCACAGGGGCTGTCCGATGCAGCCGAATGTCATCAAAGTAAACCATACCTGAACCACCGGCTGTCGGATTCGTATCGTTACCGAAGCCGATTATTAAGCTCGTGATATTTTGCAGGTTTACACCAACTGATGCAAGGTCGATATTCCACAGATTCCACCGTGGTTGTGTTATGTCAACTGCGTCGCCGTTATATAACACTTTTTTGCCGTTAATCTTCACATACATCGGCTCAACAGAATTACCTGAATTGCCAAGGAAGCTCAGTGATAGTACCGTTACACCCAGTCGCGTCCAGTCCTGTGCCGGGCTTAGTGTTAGCTGTGCTTCTGAATACTTCATGTTGTTGTTATAGAAATACGGCATCGATTGCGAGCCGGTGCGGACGATACCTTGCTCGGCAAAAGGAGCAGTGGCATGACCAATGACAGAGCCGTTTGTAGCTGGGTTGTCGTATCCATCCAGCCAGGTAAGATATATCCTATTGCTCCCGGGTTCACCTTCATTAAGATCATTGTATGATTCGAAATCATCCACAATAATGAAATCGCCGGTTGTAAAGCTAAGTACATTGCCTTTCCAGGGGCTTTCGGGATTGACGTTATTGACTTCGTCTATTCGCCAGTAATAAGTCGAATTTTCGAGAAGTTCTCCGGGAACAAAACTCTCAGAACCAACTCCCTGGCTGCCTTGATACTCTGGTGATGCTGTGGTGGCGTTGTTCACTGCATCTTCATCTGAACCGAAGTACACATCGTGCGAAGAGGCATAATCTCCAGCCCTCCATGTAAGAACAGGTGTTATTGTCACATCCGTAGCTCCGTTAGCCGGATTTTGGCTGCCGGCTCTTACGGGCGGGGACAATGCGGCTTGAGGAATGAGCTCCTTCGGCATCGATGGACTTGACCACCGCAGTTCTGCAACGGCACCGCCGCTGCTGTCATTATACTCCATTACAAGATTGTAAACATTACCGGCAACAAGATCAATTGTGTCGTAATTCTCGCCGACCCCTTGGTCTGTCCAGTCGTCAACGAGCTGTTGACCATCCACCCATAGACGTGCACCGTCGTCGGTATTGGTGTAGAAGGTATAGGTCTCTGTAAATGGGGCCTCCACTTCACCTGCCCATCTAACCGAAAAGTTATCATTGCCGACCGATGGATCTGGCGAGCCGGGATCACCCCAGTTAAAGTTGAGTTGAGGATCTACTCGGGTCAGCATCAGATTCTGGAAATTCGTACCTTGATAGTAATCGCCTCGAAGACCTCCGCCGGTTTTTGCAGTCTTAAAGCTCCAGACATCGCCTTTGTACGTGGTTATGCTGTCGAACTCATCGACCCGCCAGTAGTAAACCTTGTTGGCTTCAAGAGTGCCGGGATTATAGCTATTAATTCCCTGAGGAATACCCACAACACCGCTGTTCACATCCTCAAAGTTGTCACCGAAATATACGTAGTGCAGCTTAGTATTAAAACCGGCCGTCCAGCTAAGGCTCGGATTCAGGTCTATGAATGGGACGCCATCAAAAGGTACTGGATCATAGGCCTTCTTGGGAGGAATCGTAAAGTCCCAGATGGAACCTGTATGTTTTGTTGTACCGTCAGCCTCAATTTCATCGACCCGCCAATAGTAAGTCGTCCCTGGAACAAGACCCTCCGGATAAGCAAATCCCGGAAAGCCGACGACGAGAAATGTATCAGTCTGGTTGCCTTGGAACATATCGCCGGTGCCGTCATTCACATTGTCAAAATTCTCACCGAAATATACATCGTGCGAGACCGCAGTCGTTCCTGCTGTCCAGCTTAAATTCGCCCATGTATCCGAATATATCTCACCTTCAGCTGGTGTGGGATTGTAAGCATTCAGGATTGGGCCACGGTAGCTTTCAGGGGGGCCTTCCTCTGCTCCAGAGAGCGTGAAGTCGGGATTAGTGGTAAGGACGATTTTGTCGATAATAAGCCCATCTTCACGAACCCAGACGTTTAGTGTGTGTGGGCCGGATGAAGTTATCTCGATTTGAGACGGTTCCGGCATGTCCATTCTGCCGTTGTTCCATTCGTAAGCACCACCCCAGCCCGTCATTCGGTCAGAAAGGGGGGTTTCCACGCCGTCAAGACCTACATGGCAGGAGTCATCGTTCCCATCGGCACCCCATGCCAGTATCCACACATAGTGTGTGCCGGTCTTGACAAAGTTAATCTCATACTCCAGACGCTCACTACTGGCGGCATAGCCGGTATTGCCGTGTCCGCCTTGGCCGTTGGGCGCGTGCATACCGGCGGTACCGGTAAAGTCGCCCGTCGGCCCGGTCTCCTCCCATGTATGGCCGCCTACATCAACATTGGCATCGAAGTTCTCGGCTTCCACCGACACGATCCCGTCGGGGCCGGTATCCTGGTTGAGCGGGTCTGCGATGGCAATGCCTGTAGTCAAACCAAGCACTAAAGCGAATGAAACCAGATGAATCAATTGTTTGCACATAATAATCCCTCTTCAAAAGTTTTAATATGGAGTGATAGCTGAAATGTAAAATATCTTGACCTGAGAAGCATAAAGTTCACGTTAACACTCTGCGCTTCACATAATAACAAATAACACCTCCTCTATTCGGAAAACTACCCAGATTCCGGACTTATTGTGCCCGAAATAGACATATAACTGTTTTTTGGCTATTTGCTTAACTAATATTATATACCAAATTAGCTGCCTTGTCGTCAAGGATAATCCTTACGTGTTTACCCACAAACTTTCAGATAATTAATATCACTAAGCCGCCTGTGGTTGATTCCGTTTTCAATTGAAAAGGGGCCTATACCAAATCAATTGGCATAGGCCCCGAATTGCCTGTTTTACTTCTCCAGCAGCCACTTTGGGCATTGCTTACGGCAACGTTGCCTGATCCAGAGCAAGGTCGTCGGTAATCAGAACGGCGTCGAGGTATGTACCGTCTTCACGTTTGGCGATTTCCAGCGTGTGCTCACCGGCCGCTAATGTCCAATTCACAATTGCACGATCAGCGTCGTCATCGCTGTGAACTTCGTCCCATGCCCATCCGGTCGGAGCATCCATCCCGTTGAAGCGAACCCAGCCGGTGCCGGGCTGATCGGGATGTTCGAGAGTCTGACTCGTGGCGGTTGTGATTCGGACCCAGAATGAATCGGCGCCGACCTCTTGACCGCGCAACAGGATTTTGTAAACGCCTTCAGCCGTAGCCGTGAAATTGTAAACGGCTACCCAGTCGGCTCCTGGCGCAGTGTCATTGTCGTCGCCATCACCGTCATCTGAACCGATGTTCTGTCCGCCCGATGCGGCCGAATCGCTATATAGCCGCCAGCTTGTTCCAAGGATGTCGGCTGATTCTGCTTCAAATATCCTATTTACCTCCTTCGGCATTTGCACGGGAGGTTCTCGATGCGGGTACAGCCTGATATCGTCAAAGTACATCATACCCGAACCGCCGGCCAGGGGATTGCTCTTGTCACCTAAACCGATAGTAATGGTATTTATATTGGTCAGGTTAACGCCCTGATCTGCAAATGCCTGCAAATCGATAAGCCATTCCGTCCAGTCATTTATCAAAGACGCATTTGGATTATCATGAGAAACTACTGCATTGCCATTGAGAGCAACATACAACGGCTCAGGATTATTGCTGGCCATATCAACGCCAATAGCCTCGTGTGTCCATGTCGTCGGGCTGATTGCGCCGGTTGTCGTCACGTCGGAAAATTGTGCCTCACCGTTTACACCAGGGTTATGGCTGGTATATGACAAACCTATATAGACATTCGAAGGCATTGTTATATTCTGTGGATTCCATGGCATTGCCTGCCAGCTAACGCCGTCGCTGGAGTAGTAGCCATTAAAGTTATCGGCTGCGTCACGCTCTATTTTTATCCAGTAGGGGGCTGTGATTGCTGTTTGTTCAGGTGTAAACGCATTATCGGCAGTGTCACTCGTAGCGTCAGAGCCTGGAGTGAGCCTTGCCTGGTATCTGCATCCGTTGCCGGGCGTGATATAAACCGCGGCGAACTTCGAGCCCGGATCAAGCGTCTGGCGAATCATCACGCCGCACTTGGCCCAGGGGTCGGTGTTATCCACGCTCTCAACCTTAGCTATAATCGAGCCGGCACCGTTAAGCTGCTTGTATGCATAGCGGAACTCGTCGGCTGTGCCCCAGATGTCTGCGCCTGCTGCGCTTATCGTGAAAGTGCCAACCGGATCTTCTAAGAAACCCATCGGATTGCCTCTAAACCACAACGACAATTCCCCGGCTCCTCTTAAAGTCCAGTCCCGCTGGGAACTCAACGTCATAGTTGCCTCTGATAAACCAACAGCATTATCGTAGAACATCGGCATCGACTGTTTGCCACTGTTAACGATAGTCTGCTCGGCAAAAGGAGCAGTAGCATTGCCAACGACAGAACCGTTTATAGCCGGGTTGTCGAATCCATCCGCCCAGGCAAGATATATCCTGTTGCTGCCGGGTTCACCTTCATTAATGTCATTGTAGCTCTCCATATCGTCCACCACGAAGTACTCGTGTGTTGTAAAGCCCCAAATACCACCTTGCCAGCTTGCGGGTGTCTCGGCATCATTGACCTCATCGACCCGCCAGTAGTAAGTCTTGCCTAAATCAAGTGCCAACGGACCATGGCTGGTCTCGGTGACTGTTGTCACTGGGGCGGTACCATCTACTACAGCCTGCCAGTCATCGCTGAAATATACATCGTGCACGGCCGCCTCTCTTCCCGCTCTCCAGGCCAGGTCCAGATCCAGAGCCACTTCTGTCGCCCCTGAATCCGGGTTGGGTTCCCTTGCCTGGACTGGCAGGGAGAAGAATTGAACTTCGCTCAAGCCGAATTGGGGCAGGATGCTTTTCCAGTTGCTGTTGGCGGTGAGCCTGATATACTTTGCCGACACGCCGGCCATGTCGATGGTCGTGTTACTTGCATAGCCCGCCGAACCGGGCGCCTGCGTGAACTCATGGGTAGTCCCCAGAGTCAGGAAGTCGATGCCGTCGGTGGAATACTCGATTGTAACATCTTTGAATCCCAGGCCGATCACCGACTCAAGGCTCTCGTTGGAGTTCCAGACCAGCATCTCATGAAGCTTGTGAACCGTATCGAGCTCGAACTGGATCCACGAAGGCTGGGGCCCTGCAGCATCGCTGAGCCACATATTGCCTTCACCTGTGTTGCCGTGCAAGCCGCTGCTGTCCAGTCCTGAACCGTTGACGACATTTTCGGGCCCTTTATCCACCGTACTGCTTGAAGCCGTGGCGATTATGTTCTGAACCTGATATGAAAACGGCTCGGTCGTAAAGCTCCAGACATCACCTTTGCGTATTGTATTATCCGGCGGGGCATTGACCTCGTCGATGCGCCAGTAGTAAGTCGTGACAAAGTCGAGCCTTTGCGGCGTATAACTTGTCTCCAACTGGCCCTCATTTGCCAGGACGCCAAGCGAATTAGTCCTGTCGGCATCGTTGACATCGTCGAAAACGGTTCCGAAGTACACATCATGCATATCGGCAAGTGCTCCAGCCTCCCAGCTAAGTGTTATATCCCGAGGCACATCTGTCGCACCGTCGCCGGGATTCGCCCCAAACGCCACCACACGGGCGCCGCGCGGGCTTTCCGGCGGGCCGGGCTCGTTACCCGAGAGCGAGAAATCGGGGTTGGTGGTCAGAACTATCTTGTCAACGATAAGCCCATCTTCACGCACCCAGAGGTTCAACGTGTGGACACCGAGCGTAGATATGTCGATCTGGGACACTCCCGAAAATTCATATCTACCGTTGTCCCATGCGTAATTGTTGTTCCAGCCGCTCATTTGGCTCGAATCGGGTGTTTCCTCGCCGTCCAGGCCGACGTGGCAGGAGTCATCGCTCCCGCTTTCACCCCAGGCCAGAATCCACACGTAGTGTATACCGGTTTTGACAAAGTTGATTTCATACTCCAGACGCTCACTATTGGCGGCATAGTCGCTGCTATGTCCGCCGTGGGTTGGGTTGGGAGCGTGCATACCGAGCTCACCGGTAAAGCCGCCCGTGGGCCCGGTCTCCTCCCATGTGTGGCCGCCTACTTCAACATTGGCATCAAAGTGCTCGGCCTCCACCGATATGATGCCATCGGGACCGGGGTCCTGGTTGAGAGGCTGCGCGCTTGCCATGCTTACAGCCAGTCCTGTGGCCAGGACAGCAGAAAATAAAAACGACAGTTTCTTAGACATAATAGTCCTCCTTAAATAAGCTTAATATACGATGTGAGTTGAAATGAAAAACATCCTGAATTCTGAAGCATAAAGCTCTCATTAAACTCTGCGCTTCGCATAAT
>DAOUVA010000385.1 GCA_030667885.1 Phycisphaerae bacterium | reverse complement strand
GTCCCCTGGGGCGACGGCCAGGTCGGAATAGAGGCTTTTATAGGTGTCCTCGAAGACATAGGCTTTGACGGTGTTCTTGCAATTGAGCGGGAAGCCGGAGACGACAGGTTCGGAGATATTAAACTTGCGGCCAAGAGGCTGCTGGAATTTAACGCATAAAGGATAAATATAGTAAGGAGTACGAAATGGACAAGGCCTCAACAAGTATTAGAATTCGTCTGAGCATCATGATGTTCCTCCAATACATGATGTTTGCCGTATGGTGGATGCCACTGGCGGCGTACCTGGCGAATATGGAGATTGAAGGAGCCTATAAGGCCTGGATACTGAGCGTTATGCCGCTGGGCTGCCTGGTTGCCCCTCTCTTCTGCATGGTGGCCGACCGCCATTTCGCAAGTCAGAAGGTACTGACGGTCCTGAATTTTGCTTGCGCTGTGTTGTTCTTCATCGGCGCCCGACAAACGAGCCCGAAGGCGATGTTCATTGTCCTGCTGCTGGCGATGTTCTGCTATATGCCGACATGGAGCCTTACAAACGCGATCGCCATGTCAAATTTCCCGTCGGATAAGTTCCCGCAGATACGCGTCTTCGGCTCGATTGGCTGGGTCGCCTCCGCTGTTTTCAGCCTCATCGCCGCAACGAGCCTGTTCGGGAGCAAGATCCTCGACGGTACGGCGATTCCCCTCTACTGCGGTGCAGGCACGGCTCTGATCGCAGCGATTCTGAACCTGACGTTGCCCAACACACCGCCCCCGGCCAAGGGCAAGGAAGCCTCAATCGTCGATGCGCTGGGCTTGAGGGCGATGACTCTGCTCAAAGACCGTAACTTTGCTATCTTCATTCTCATTTCCATGTTGGTGATGATTCCTTTTACGCTGTACTTCTCGCTGGGTTCTCAGTTCTTCGAAAGTCAGGGATTCAAGCAGATCACAGCTACCATGAATCTCGGACAATTTGTCGAGATATTCCTGATGCTTCTCATACCGCTGGCCCTGTCGCGTTTCGGTGTCAAAAAGACAATGTTGATGGGAGTGGGAGCACTGGCGATACGATATATCACTCTATGGTGTGGAGTTGCGACAGGTCAAACATTTCTGTATTACATTGCAATCCTTGTACACGGTATCATTTTCGGTTTCTTCTTCGTCGGCGGCCAGGTTTACGTTGACAAGAAGGCCCCGCTGGAAATACGTGCTCAGGCACAAGGATTGATTGTCCTGGCCTGTTACGGTGTTGGCATGTTGATCGGTACCTTCATCAACGTCGAGTTGATAGAACGCTATACCACCGATGGTGTATGTAACTGGAATCCGGTATTCGTGATCAATGCCATTGTCTCAGCCGCACTGCTGGTGGCGCTGTGTGTATTCTTCCGCAAGGATATAAAACAGGCTGCTGAGCCGGTACCCGCAGATCAAGAGCCACAGTCATAGCCTAATATTTAATAAGCCGAAAGCTTCTACGACCTGGTTAGATCCTGGTTGACTTAGAAAGTGGTAAGAAACACATTTAGGGAGAACAAAATGGAATGGAAACTGTATTTTGCCCTGAGCTTTGCAATGTTTATGGAGTATGCGATCTGGGGCGCCTGGATGCCTGTGCTGGCCCCAAGACTTCTCGGACCGCTCAAAATGACCGGCAAACAAACCGGCTGGATTTACGCCACCTTGCCGCTGGCCTGTATCTTTATGCCGTTGGTGTCAGGACAACTTGCCGATAAATATGTCAACACCGAATATATCCTTGCCGTTGCTCACTTGGCCGGTGCGGTTCTAATGTTCCTTGCCGTGCGTCAAACTACGTTTAAAAGCCTGTTTGTGGTCATGTTTCTTTACTGCGTATGTTTCGCAGCGACACTGCCGCTTGTTAATTCCTTGATGTTCAACCACCTGGCCAAAAACAATCTCGACCCTGCAGTTTATTCAAAGTGGATCTTTATGTGGGCACCTGTGTCCTGGGCACTTATCGGCTATGGTCTCACTGGCTGGCGGTGGAAGTTCAAAACTGGCGAACAGGGCCGTGACTGCCTCTACCTTGCAGCTATACTTTCGGTGATTATGGGTTTAGGATGTTTCTTCATGCCTGCTACGCCACCTGCTGAAGCTGGCACTGCTCCCATACTTCAGGCTATGGGTATGCTCACAGAGTTTAATTTCCTTATCTTTATTATTGTTTCGATGATCTTCTTCGGGCTTATGCAGTTCTATTTCCTCGGTACCGCCCAGTTTATGCAGGATATGGGAATACCAGCCAGGAACGTCCCCGCATCGATGGCCATCGCACAGGGCGTTCAGGCAATAGCCACCTTATTATTGATGACCTTGTTGCTCGGTAGTCTTGGAGCGAAATGGACTTTGGTTATTGGAGCTACATTCTGGTTGCTGTTGTATATCATCTACACTAATGGAAAACCACGATGGTTGATTGTTTGTTCCCAATCCTTCCACGGTCTGGCATACGTACTCTTTGTTATTGTCGGTCAGATATTTGCAGACATGTTTGCAGTCAGCGTCGAAAAATCTGAAATACGAGCTTCCGTACAGTCGTTGCTTTTTGCCGCAACGACAGGTGTTGGCTTGTTCCTTGGAACTCAATTTGCCGGTTTTATAATGGACAAGTACAGAAAAGAAGAGAAATTCCAGTGGCGTCAGATTTTCATGGTGCCGGGCGCGATTGCTTTTGTGAGTATTTTGATTTTGATTATATTATTTAAATAGAAGCAGCTTAAAGCTTGATATTAAATGCTCGCTCCTCGGTTCTTTGCAAAAACCGAGGAGCGTTTTTTGTTGACTTAAGGAATATCCAGCGGGTCGATATTCTTGATTTTGTCGGCATAAATCTGGTAGGTGTATTTCTTCAGAATCTCATTTCCGTATTGCTCTATTATTGCCTCTCTGTGCTCAGTCATCATTTTTTCTTTGACGCGAGATTCCATATCTTTTGAGTATTCGGTTAGTGTACCGGGATTCTTTTCCAGGATTTTGACGATTCGCCAATTGACACTGCTGCGATTAAAGCCTTTTATCGGCCCGATTACATCGTTCGGGTCGCCTTTCCACAAATCCTTCCAGAACAATCCTTCACTACCGGGATAAGTATTAAATGGCTTAGTTGTCTTTTGCAGAGAATATTTCTGTTTTATAGCTTCGAAATCCTTGTTGCCTTCAAGATCGGCCTTTGCCTGGCGGGCCGTTTTAAGGTCCTGGCACCAGATTGCATCTATATTGAGCTTTTTGTCTTTTCTGAAGATTTCCCTGTTCTTACCGAAGTAGGCCGTTATCTCGGCGGTTGTCGATTGTTTAATCTCCTTGTACTTGTCGGACTTGACTTTAGACAGGAGCCTGCTGTCTTCGTAGTCTCTTACCTTCTGTAAAAAATCTTTGTCCTTATCGACTCCCAGCAGCATAGCTTCGGACAAAAGGAGCGGCTTAGTTAACGCATTGTCCAGAAGTTTTTCAACACCCTTTACTGTATTGAGGTCTTTCGGGCGGCTCGGCGGCGACATTTCACATATAGTATCGAACCAGTCCTTCAATGTCACCTTGCCTTTGTCGAATGTTACAAGGACCATATCTTTCTCTTCCTGCGTCAATTCATCTTTTACCTGAGAGATACGGATAAATCCCCCTGTGCGGGGCGTTTTCGGCTTAGTCAGTAGTCTTTGGTGAATTTCAACGACCTTTGGAAAATTTTCAGTCAGCTTTTTTGCATGAAACTTTTGGTATACATTTTTGTAGTACCGGCTGAACAACATTCGAGCCTTTAAGTTTTTAATCGTTGCCTCAGCTCTGGCCCGTGTAAGCTTGGGGTCGGCTTTCATTCGCTTTTCGATTTCAGGTTCCGTTACTGTCAACAAAGGCTGAAGCTGTTTTTGCAGCAATAATTGCACGAGCTGCCCGTCCCTGTATCGTTTAATTACTGATGACAGCGATTTATCTTTAAGATAGTCTCCTTTGCGGGCCTCACTGACTATGGCTTTTTCGGCAATCATTTTCAAGAGAACTTTTTCGGCATTAACCGGCTCAGGCTTCTCGTTATAATTACCGTAGTTGTTGGGGCGGATTTCCATCATCATCCTTTTTTCCAGCTCCTGGTCTGTGATGGTGTAATTGGCGATATTGGCAACGATAGTCGGCGGTTTTTCGGCTGGTTTAACGGCCGCCGGCCTTCGAGGAGCCGGCCTTGGGGCGCCCGTCCTGGGGGTTCTAACACGTGGTGCTTGTGCCTTTGCGAAGCATAAAGTGCAGAATACCGCTAATAGTCCAATAAAAGTCAGAGTCAGTTTGTTAAAAGATAATTTCATCATAATTGTTTTCCTCATCCATTAATGAATTCTCGTCCGGTACCGAACATTTTTCGGTAGTCTTAGTCCCCCAAATATCGTTTTTTGTATACTATATTATAGCTTTTTTCGCTCTTAAAGTCAATCCAAATTATCCTCAAATTCAGGGGTTTTCCGGGCAAGCGATTGGGTTTGAATTGGCTTTGAATTGGGTTTGTTTTGGCTTTAATTGGCTTTGTTTTTGGCTTTATTGGCTTTGAATTGGCTTTGTTTTGTCTGAATAACCAGTTGTCCAATTTTACGTATCTCATTACATCAAAAGTATTTATGTACATTTTATCATTTCCTAAATTGGGTTTGTTTTGCATAATAAGGGTGTATCTGGAAATATGTTATAATTGAAAGAGTGCCTAAAGTGACTAAAGTGAGCTAAAGTTGGATTCTCGATGCTCATGATTTAGATTACAGATTCCATATCTCAGATTTCATATTGTCAGTGAGGGCCCTTCGGCAAGCTCAGGACAGGCAGAAAAGTAGCGCCTCTATAATTAGATGAGTGTGCAGTTTTGACCGAAAAATTGGCTATTTTTTTTGGTTCGTGGCTCGTAAGT
>DAOUVA010000040.1 GCA_030667885.1 Phycisphaerae bacterium | reverse complement strand
GGCTTTGGCCCAAAATTATGGTCCTTTCGGAAGGGCCAGACCGAATACCGCATTTCAGCCTTGCCTATCGCCGGATATGTTTTACCTAAGATGGAAGATGTCGATGACTTTTTTCAAATAGATTCTTCCAGGCGAATTGCCTTTGCCCTGGGCGGGCCTTTGGCAAATATTATTTTGGCTGTTATTTGTTTGGGCTTTTTGAATGCGTTAACGATGGGCCTTTCATTTTATGCTGTTCTGATTTTCCCGTTTGTCCAGCTAACAAAAATAACCTCTCAATTTCTATACGCGCTGCCGGCTTTATTCTCCAGCCCCGGCAAGCTGTCCGGAGTAATTGGAATCGTGGCTATGGGCGGGCAAATGGTTGCCGGCGATTTCCTGAATATATTGAACCTGGCCGTAATGCTGAATATTAATCTTGCCGTATTAAACCTTCTGCCGATTCTCCCTTTGGATGGTGGAAAGATTGTTTTTTGCCTCTTCGAGAAAATCCATCGTTCCCTTCTCAAGCTGCGAATGCCTCTTACCGTAACAGGTTGGGTATTACTTTTGGGATTACTTTCCTACGTTACAGTACTCGATATGTGCAAGTACGTTTTCAAAATCTATGCGTAGCTGAATAAAAATACTAAACACGAGATACGCAGGACGAATAACGGGCAATAAATTTACTGCCGGAGGAGGGACTCGAACCCTCACCCTGTTGCCAGGACGGGATTTTGAATCCCGCGCGTCTGCCAATTCCGCCACTCCGGCCTATCTGATTTAGAATTGGCTATTTATTAAGCTAATAATAATAAATAATCAGTAATCAATAGTCAATAGTCAAAAGGTAAATAAATTATAGATGCTATTGTTCCTTCCAGTGCCGCTGTACAATACCGTCTCTTATCTTAAACACAATAGTATGTTCCGTTTCCTTTTTATCTTTGATAGCGATAGGTGGCGGAAACATGGCGAATTGGTTGTCTTTGGTCGTTGTGCATTTGTACCTGAGGTACTCGTCGCCATCTTCTGTCATGCTCTGCTCGGTCGGCTCACCAACTATTTCCACAAGCTGATCTTTTGTAGTTATGCCCTGTTTAATCTGCCTGAGCTGCGAATTTTCAACACCGCTGTAACGCACGTCACTTTGGGTGGCCACACAGCCGGCCAGCAGGAGCGAGGTTATAACAAGCAACACAAAAAGAGCAGTTTCATTAAATTTGTAATTTTTCATTTTCGTATCTCCTGAACTATTTGACACTTCTCTTGAAACAATACGAAGAATACTTCTACGCCTTTCAACTACAGATAATACCAGACATTGCGTTCAATTTCTACCTTTTGCTGTTTCTATAATAATAAAGGCCTGCTGAGTTACAATAGTAACAACAAAAATAAATTATCATTATCTCAGATTTGCCCGAGGCGGAATCAAGAATCAATTATTACTATATCTTCCGGAATTGCGATTACGTCTCTATGTTCCGGGCCGAGTATCTTTCGAATCTCGGAACTGTGCTTGCCGGCCAGTGACTTGAGTTGAGTGCTGCCTAAATTTGTCACGGCCATCGCGTTATCATTGAGCATGACGACCGCCCCGGGTTCGAATGTCCCTTCAACGGATACAACGCCGCTGGGCAAAAGACTCTTACGGTCTTTAACTGCCCGCATAGCACCATCGTCGATGTTTATCGTCCCGGCAGGGCGGCTATTGAGAATCCATCTCGAACGGTTGGACAGCTTTCTTTTCGGCATAAAGACCGTACCTATTTCATCGCCTGCGATAATCCGGCCGATTATGTTTTTCAGTCTGCCGTCCGCCAATACTATCCTGAAGCCGGCATTAGAGGCAATCTTCGCCGCTTCAATCTTGGTCTTCATCCCGCCTGTTCCGTGCATACTGCCCTTGCCCCCGGCGTTTCGAATAATATCGGCGGTTATCTCGAAGACTGCCGGTATCGCCAGGGCGTCGGCAAACTTCCGCGGGTCCTTATCATAAAGTGCGTCGATATCGCTCAGCAGAATCAGCAGGTCTGCGTCTATCTTACTGGCGACCAGCGCGCTAAGCTTGTCGTTATCACCGAAGGCCGAGCCGATTTCATCGGTACTGACACTGTCATTTTCATTCAGGATTGGCACCACCGCTAATTTTAGCAGTGTCTCGATGGAATTGCGAAGATTCAGATAAGTCCTTCTGTTATTCAGCACCTGCGCCGTCAGGAGCACTTGTGCTACCGTAACGCCGTAACGGGCAAACGACTTTCTATACTCAGCCATCAGTAACGGCTGCCCGATAGCCGCACACGCCTGTCGCATTTTAGTATTCGTTACCTTACCACGCATCTCCAGCTGCCCGGCCCCCATTCCGATAGCGCCCGAGCTGATAATAATGACCTGCCTGCCCGCCTTCAGCAGCGAATTTATCTGCCGCGCAACTCGCCGAACATATCCGCCGTCCATCCCGCCGTTCTTCGTCAGAATGTTCGTCCCGATTTTTATTACTATTCGTTTTACCTTACTAAAATCCCGCATTGTACTTTATCCATCTTCTGCTCATCCATCGTTAATCGTTTATCACCCACATATTAAGTCATTACTGAGCTTTTTTCAATATCTTTCCAAATTTACCCAACCTGTTTCATTTGACCGGATGAACATTTTGCATATAATGGTGGTTTTTATTAGGAGCAACTATGAAAGTTGGCATCATAACTGATACTCATGATAAGCAGGGGCTCTTAAAAAAGGCAATTGAGGTCTTTACAGAACATCATGTTGGGTGTGTCCTTCACGCCGGCGACATAACATCGCCGTCTTCGGTACAGGCTCTGGCTGAAATTGACCACGCCAAGTTCATTGGCGTTTTTGGCAATTGCGATTCCGACAAGTTTACTTTGGAAAGTGTTATTAGCAGCCATGAAGGTGAAATCCACAGAGGCGTCTATAAAGGTAACATCGGCCCTAAAAAACTGCTGATGGCACATGACCCTCGCGCCCTCGGCGATATGCCGATAACCGGTGGTTTCGATCTAATTGTTTACGGCCACACCCACATACAGGACATCCATAGACAGGGCAATACGCTTATAATCAATCCGGGCCAGTCATGGGCCGTCGTACTTGACCTTGACAGCATGGGCTACGAAACTATTTATCTGGAATAGAAAATAACCAATATCATTCCGAGCGAAGCCGAAGGACTCATCACATATTTTCATTCATCGTCCATCTCCTATCCTCGGTGTCTGGAGACTTGCCTTAAAATTCTTGTGTTGCTATTATGTATGAGCGGGTAAAATATAAGCAACAGTGAAAGTAATAAACGATGACGTGTGTATTGGCCAGCTGCGTTCAGTATAGAGGTCGATAAAGGAGTCTGTGTTCAAAGATAAATCTTAAGGAATGGAATTAGATTAATGGATAATGGCAAATCTCAGTCAAAGGATACGGCAGGCAAAGCGACGCCATGGGCCTGCAAAGGCGAGAAGATTCTTGAGCAATACAACGTAGCACGTGAAAAGGGACTTGATAAACGACGGATCAAATCTCTCCTTAAGAAGTATGGACCCAATCGTCTTCGCGAGGCCAAGAAGAAGAGCATGGCGAAGATACTGTTCAATCAGGTCAAAAGCCTTATCGTTATTCTCCTGGCCATCGCAGCGATATTGTCTTGTGTGTTCCAGGAGTGGATGGACGGCCTGGCGATTGCAGGCGTCATTTTTATCAATACTGCAATCGGTTTTTTCATGGAGATGAAAGCGGTTCGCTCCATGGAAGCGCTGCATCGGATGGAGAGGGTCACCGCGAGAGTTCGTCGCTCCGGACAGGTAAGGGAAGTGCATGCCCGCCAACTGGTTCCCGGAGATATCGTCCTGCTTGAAGGCGGGGATATTGTAAGTGTGGATATGCGCATACTCATCGCCGGCAAGCTCCAGGCGGACGAGTCGGTGCTTACCGGTGAATCACTCCCAGTCAGCAAACAGACGCAAGAAATCGATGCATCGGCCTCGCTGGGCGACCGAACGAATATGCTTTATAAGGGGACCTCTATAACACGAGGATCGGGTGAAGCCGTCGTAACCGCAACGGGAATGGAAACCGAATTGGGCAAGATCACCGATTTGGTCCAGAAAGCGGAAGATGAGGTGACTCCCCTGGAAAAGCGGCTGGATATCCTCGGCAGGAAACTCCTCTGGGTAACACTAATGATCATTGCAGTGATCGCTGCGACCGGCATCGCCAGAGGTAAAGAAGTGATACTAATGATTGAGACCGCGATTGCATTGGCGGTAGCGGCCGTTCCCGAAGGGCTTCCAATCGTTGCCACCCTGGCTTTGGCGCGTGGGATGATACGAATGGCCCGGCGAAACGCGATGGTTAACCACCTCGCCGCGGTCGAGACGCTCGGAGGAGTCAGCGTCATCTGTACGGATAAGACCGGCACGTTGACAGAGAACAAGATGACCATCACCGATATTATCTTCTCAGACCGGCGCATAGAAATTGGGCGTTTTGACAATCAAGACCGGGCAGAATTCACAATAGACGGCCAACCAATCGACCCAATACAAGACCAGAGACTAATCAAGGCGCTACAGGTCGGCGTGCTTTGCAACAATGCATCTTTGGATAAAACCGGGAAGGATTCGACAAAAGGAGTGGGTGACCCGCTCGAAGTAGCATTTCTGGTGGCAGCCCAAAAAGCATCCATCGATTATGAAGCATTGAACAAGGAGTTCCCCGAAGAACGTGAAGACGCATTTGATTCGGACACAAAAAAGATGGCGACCTTCAATCGACACGACAGCAATTACCTGGTCGCCGTAAAAGGGGCACCCGAGGCTGTTCTTGAGGACGCCGCATGGGTGGCCACACTGAACGGTCGGGAGCAAATGGAGGATAAATGGAAGACCTTCTGGTTAAAGCAGAACAGTGAACTGGCTGAGCAGGGCTACCGCGTTCTGGCTCTGGCCATTAAAGAAACCGAGTTGATCGAATCTGAACCATACTCGGACCTCACATTTCTGGGCCTGGCCTGTATGGAGGATCCTGCCAGAGAAGATGTCCGTCAAGCTATAACTGCCTGTCGAAACGCAGGCATTCAGACGGTCATGATTACGGGAGACCATCCCAAAACCGCTGCCAATATCGCATCGTCCATCGGTTTGACTGAAAGCGGCCGGGATAACGTGATTATCGGTAAGGACATAAAAGCGTATGAAATAATGTCTCAGGCCGATAAAGAGACCTATCAGCAGACGCCCGTCTTTGCACGGGTCAGTCCGAAACAGAAGCTTGACCTGGTCGCGGTTTATCAGCAGGCCGGAGCTGTTGTTGCCATGACGGGTGACGGAGTGAATGACGCTCCAGCTTTGAAAAAGGCCGACATTGGTATTGCGATGGGCCTGAGAGGCACTCAGGTCGCCCAGGAAGCTGCCGACATGGTTCTTAGAGACGATTCATTCTCTACGATTGTATTTGCAGTCGAGCAGGGCCGCATCATTTTCGAGAACATACGAAAATTTGTGATCTATTTGCTGTCCTGCAATATCAGTGAGGTCATGATTGTCTTTGCGGCCTCGGTTGTTAATGCCCCGCTGCCAATTCTCCCGCTCCAGATTCTGTTTCTGAATCTGGTCACCGACGTGTTCCCGGCCTTGGCGCTGGGTGTCAGCAGAGGAAATCCGGGAATAATGCAGGCAAAGCCAAGATCTTCAGATGAACCGATTTTGCCACGAAGCTGCTGGTTTTCAATTCTCAGATATGGCATATCGATCACGTTTTCAGTTCTTCTAAGTTTTGCTCTTGCCTTCAAGATGCTGAAAATGGACCAGAATCAGGCTGTGACAGTATCATTTCTGACGCTTGCGTTTGCACAATTGTGGCACATTTTCAACATGCGGGCTCGAGGCACAAGTCTGCTCAAGAACGATATCACCAGCAATCCGTATGTATGGGCAGCTCTCGGATTGTCTACAACGCTTCTAATATTTGTAGTATATCAGCCCTTTATGGCCGGCATATTGAAACTTACCGATCCGGGAATCGCCGGGTGGGTGCTTGTGCTGGCGGCAAGTTCACTGACGTGTCTCATCGGTCAACTATGGAAGCTATGGAAAAAGTAAACTCTCTTGACTTACAACATGAATGGAAACCGAACCGGCCAAAATCAACGATAAAGTCCGCAAAGCCAAAGACGAAGTGAATTTTATAGAAAAACGGCTGGATAGTTGACAGATTAAAATGGGGCAAATACGAGACATGCGCGGACGAAGATTGTTCAAAAGCTAACTAATATTGGTGTTCGAAAGTACCCTGATGGCTTTATGAGGGCTCGTTGGGCAGGCTACCTCGCATGCCCCGCAACCGTTGCACTTCCCGGCATCAATCACGGGCACAAGCATGTACTCAGCCTCCGAGAAGACATAACTGATCGCATTATATGGGCACCAGCGCATGCAAGCCGAGCATTCATGGTCTTCACCGAGCAGGCAAAGGTTCATGTCGACCTGGGCCATGCCAATTTGAATATCTTGTTTATTGTCAATATCCACACCTACCAGCGCCCCGCTGGAGCAGACCCATGTACAGCGTGTACAGTCTTCCCGGCAGTAGTTCTCATCAAAAGTCAGTACGGGAGTCAGGATACCGGCAATGCCATACTGTCCTGTGTCTCTACGGATGATATTGTGCGGACACGACCGGATACAGTTGCCACAGCGGGTACAGAGCCCTTTGAAGGTCAGTTCATCCACCGCCCCCGGCGGCCTAAGGGGTCGTGAAGGTTTGTAACCGGTAAGACGCAAGATGCTTGCTGAGGTTGCACCCACCAGCAATCCGAGTATTGTACGTCTTGCAACAGGATGTCCCGAATAGCCGCCATCCGGTTGATCAGTTGCAGACTTTAGAACGGAACGGACCGATCGAGACATTATAGAGAGCATATCCTGAAAAGCCCCGAGGGGGCAAAGACCGCGGCACCATACATGTGGCCACAGCAGCGAGAAGGTCAGCAATAGCATAACGAGCAGAAACGATACGGCACCTGCGAGCAGTTGGTGTTGTTCGGTCAAGAGAAAAACGCCGGTGAATAGAGCGAGTGGATCACACCAGAGGAACAATGGATAGCCTAAAATTGCCCCGCCGAGTGTTAGTGCGAGCAACCATCGGCCTATCGACATGGCCTGACAAGGTTTTCGCTTGAGGCGTCGGCCAAAGCAGCTTGCGCCGTCTAAGCACAATCCCATAGGGCATGCCCAGCGGCAAAACCAGCGATGCCGAAAGAGCGCAACAAGACCGGCAACGAGTCCAAGGCCGAGGATAGGTTTGATTGTCTTTGCTGCCAGGACTGAGGTGACGGCGACGAAAGAACTCAGGGCCGGCACAATAGGCAGTAGAGCATCTTTGTCTCTAATGGGCAAGAGGCACAGCACCGCTGCGATGAGACAAACAAAGCGGATCAGCAACCTGAAATGATTTCGGATGCCTGTTGGCTTTATGACAGATTTTTCAGACAACTCCTTATCGCTCAACCGAGGTACGCCTCCTGTTGCCGAAGAATCTTCTGGATTTCGGTTATATCGGCGTCGCGTGGCTTACAGCGGTCCCGAACTGCCACGGCTGCGGCCACTCCGGCA
The DNA here is from genome assembly GCA_030667885.1 of Phycisphaerae bacterium. Taxonomy (GTDB): domain Bacteria; phylum Planctomycetota; class Phycisphaerae; order Sedimentisphaerales; family Anaerobacaceae; genus NIOZ-UU13. The sequence continues at coordinate 6,948 of DAOUVA010000040.1, read as the reverse complement.
GCATGACCGGTGACAAAACAGTTGGGTATCAGGCGGACCAAATCAGCCATGCGCAGATCGCAACTGATGCATCGTCCGGAGGCAAGGACATTGTCCACGGTGTGCGGAATTAAGGCCCCGTAAGGAATCTGCCATTCTACGTGTTCGGCGTTAGAAGCACCGCCAACGCCGATGACATCGGTATGCCGGGTTGAATTTTTCAAATCGTTGACTTTTACAGTTTTAAGGCCGTTGAGGATCCGCGTGATTCGGACACCAAGCTGCGGGGCAGTCTCAACAAGATAAACTTTATCATAGCCGGGGGCGTTGCGGATTTTCTGTATTTTGTTCCAGATGTATTTGCGGTGGTTCATTTCCATACGTGTCATCGTGGCAAGATCGAGCCCGTCGACCTCCGGGCCGGTCAGGTTGACCCAGTTGACGCCGCGTACGGGGGTGACCGATCCAAGCCGTTTGGGTTTTTCAGTGTCGGCGGTTTTGGTTTTATCGACGCGATCAAGATTTCCGATGCGGGAGGCTAATCCGACATTGTGGGAGCGATGTTCGAATTGAGCGCCGGCAGCGGCGAAAATGTCTCCGTCGCCGGTGGCGTCGATGACAACTTTTGCGAGGATGGCCTGTCGGCCTGATTTAGACTCGAATACGGCGCCGCGGATGGAGTTGTCCTGCGTAACGGCTTCGACGCCCCAGCAGTGGAGAAAGACCTGGACCCTGGCTTCTTCTATCATTTCCACCATAAGGTATTTGACGGCTTCGGCATCGACGATGGGATTGGAGCCGGGACTGCGGTGGATGATTGCGCCGTCCATTTTATCGAGGCGGCGCATCATTTCTTCCCCTATTCCCTGACAGACCTGCTTTGGCCCTAGGGCGATGTGACCGAGGATGGTAAGTACCAGTCCGCCGGTCCAGAGACCTCCGAAGTGGCCGTATCGTTCGACGATAGTGACTTTAGCGCCGGCCCGTCTGGCGGCGATGGCAGCGACGATTCCCGCAGAACCGCCTCCGACGACGAGTACATCCGTCTCAGTGAGCACGGGGAGTTGGCGCTGGGGCTGGATGACTTTACCGTCTATCAGTACAGCGCTGGATCGGTTTTCCTGGACTTTGTTGGTGGTGATTACGGAACTCTGGAAACCGCTTTCACCAATATCCCGGGGCGATAGCTGTTTACCGATTACCGAGCCTGTGCCAATGCCAAGCCCTGACATTCCCATTATTCGCAGGCAGTCGCGCCGAGTGATCCCATTGTTCATGAGTGTCTTCCTTATTCATAGTAAACGTTTTAGATTGAGTCTTTACCTGGTAACTGCACGTTTGTGCCAAGCCTTGTGCTGATCTTTTTCTCACCCATCTGTTACTTATTCACCAATCACTATATTTTTGTGTGTGAATATTTTTGCATTGCTTCCGGAATAATCGGCAGCAACCTGTCCGTTGCCGATAAGTTTCCATTTATAAATAACAAGCCCTTCCAGTCCTACCGGTCCGCGGGCGTGTATCTTATTGGTGCTGATACCCACCTCGGCCCCGAGACCATAACGAAATCCATCGCTGAACCGCGTGCTGGCGTTCCAGAACACATTTGCGGAATCCACGAGTTCCATAAACCTGTCGGCTTTTTCCTTATCATTTGTCACAATGGTATCGGTATGTCCTGAGCCGTAATGATTAATATGTTCTATTGCCTTATCAAAGTCATCGACGATTTTTATCGAGAGAATATAATCCAGATACTCGGTTGACCAGTCTTCTTCGGTTGCGGGTTTTACATCTATTATTGATTGTGTTTTTTTGCAGCCCCGTAATTCTACGCTCTTTTCCTCTAAGGCGGTTTTGAGTTTAGGCAGGAACTTTCCGGCAATTTTGTTATCTACTAACAAGGTCTCAGCGGCATTACATACCGCGACATAATGGCACTTGGAATCAACGGTTATATTCACGGCCATATCCGGATCGGCATCGCCGTCTATATATACATGACATATCCCGTCGGCGTGCCCGAGCACGGGTATATTGGTATTGTCCATTATATAGCGAACGAATTCATTCGAGCCGCGAGGTATGACCAAATCGATATATTCATCCAGAGCCAGCATCCGGGCGACGTCCTGCCGAGTTTCCAGAAGCTGAATCCACCCTTTGGGCATTCCTGCTTTTTCGCTCGCCTCGGTGATTATATTGGTTAATATTCTATTGGTTTTTACCGCCTCGCTTCCGCCTTTGAGCAGTACGGCATTTCCGCTTTTAAGGCAGAGAGTTGAAATTTGCACAAGTGCATCCGGCCGGGACTCAAAAACCACTCCAATAACGCCAATCGGACAACTGACTTTATAAAGTTCCAGTCCTTTATCCAGTTCGGTGGCGGTGATTGTTTTACCCACAGGGTCATCGAGTTTAATCAGGCTTTCGATACCGGCACAAACATCGGCTATTTTGCCTTTATCAAACTTTAAGCGTTTCAGCAAAGGCCCGGCCAGATTTTCCTTTTCGGCCGTGATTAGGTCTTCTTTGTTGGCTGAGACTATTTCAGCGCTGTGCTGCTTCAGGGCGTTGGCGATCTCGGCTAAAGCGTTATTCTTTACGTTAGTTTTGACCGTTGCTAAATTCACCGAAGCTGACTTAGCGACTCGAGCTGTTTCTGAAAGATTCATTTGTAATTTACCATTGACTATCAATCATTTTATATTTATCATTGCAGTATAAGTAATAGATAATTGATAATCAATAATCAATTGTACTGCGGGTGTAGCTTAATGGTAAAGCTCCAGCCTTCCAAGCTGGTCATGTGAGTTCGATTCTCATCACCCGCTTTTTTTATAGATTTCATTTCTGGTTTTGGATGAAACCATTGTGAAATTGACAGGGCTGTGTGAAAAACGATGAAGAGGGCGGGAAAAAATAATTGGTTTTGGTAAAAGTATAATATTTTCGTAAGCACTTTTGATTGCTTGAATTAGAATCTCTCAGACAACGTCCTATAATAAAATTTCCCGGAAATTTGAAAAAAAAAGTATATTTGTTTGTTGACAAAGTGGTAGTAAGTGGTAAGATTTCCCACATTGAGTTTATTAAGTGGGACTAATGCCATGCTGTTGTTAACAGGTGAATATCAGCACGTTGTAGATAGCAAAAGCAGAGTCCTCATCTCTAACAAGCTGAGAAATCAGATTGATGTTGATGAGCACGGCAGCAATTTCTATCTTCACCTCGGTTCCAACGGCATACTTTGTCTGTACCCAGAAAAATATTTCGAGCAGATCGCTCTTGCGGTCAGGCCTGGTACAACGGCCCCGGATGAAGCCGTAGCTTTCGAGCGAATCAGCTTTGCTTTGGCCAGTAAGGTGGAACTTGACAACCAGGGCCGGTTACTTTTGAACGAAAGACTGCGAAAGAGGGCAGGCCTGAAAGACCAAATTACGCTTATAGGTGTCAGGGACCATATTGAGCTTTGGAATACTGAAAATTGGGAACAATATCTTTCAGACCATATGTCTCAATATCAAAAACAGGTTACACAAGCTCGGCAGGTTGTCCTGCACGAGCATAACGAAGATGGTTAATTATTTTAATGGAGGCAGAATGATTGGAATGGATTCAAATCATTGTCGGATTGTTGCCGGGAGTCTCGTCGGTGAAAGAGAGGTTGATGAACGGACCTTCTCCTCCCTGTCAATTCTACGTGAACGTCTGGAGCGATTGAAGAAAATCGACGGGACTTTCTCCGGCATAGAGTTTTCGCCAGAAGTTGTCGAACTTCAGGAACAGAAGATCAAAGTTGCAGTAGGCTGATTCGAGGTGCTTTGCTCCTACTGCGGTTCTTTGATGTGTGTGTTGAGTATTGCATAGAGATGCATCGCGGTACGATACAATACACGAAATGAAAAAGGAACAAGACAAGATAGAAGTGAATGGCTCAATAACAGAGCATATTCCGGTTTTGGCTGAGACGTTGGCCGAGCAGATAAAATTGCCACCGGACGGCATAATGGTCGATGCGACCACTGGACAAGGAGGTCATAGTATTCTGTTCGGCAAGACCCTGGGCCCTGAGGGAGTAATCGTTGGTCTTGATGTTGATAAAAATTCTATCCAAAGGGCCCAATTTATACTAAAAGACCTTGCCTGTAAGGTCATTTTGGTTCAGTCAAATTTTTCCCAAATCAGGGAGCAACTCCAGGAGCAGGGTATAGAGAAGGTAGATTTCATACTGGCGGATTTGGGGCTTTGTTCGGCCCAATTGGCTGACAGCCGGATGGGGCTAAGTTTTCTTCAGGATATGCCGCTCGATATGAGAATTGATAAAAGAATAAAGCAGACTGCTGCCGATATAGTTAATAAGACGGATGAAAAAACTCTGGCCGATTTGATATACGAATTCGGCCAGGACAGGGCCTCACGGCGAATTGCACGATTTATAGTGCATGAACGTAAACTCGGGCCGATAACGACGACGGGCCAACTGGCAAAGATAGTATGCAGGGCAATGGGAAAGACAGGCCAGAGCAAAAGAAGAAGGATACATCCGGCGACCAGGACTTTCCAGGCTCTGAGAATTGCAGTCAATGACGAATTAGAGAATTTGAAGAGACTGCTTGATTCATCGCCGGGACTGCTGAACGACAAAGGTTATATAGCGGTTATTAGTTATCACAGTCTCGAAGACAGGTTAGTTAAGTATAATTTCAAAGAAAATAAAAGTGAAAATATTTACAGGATCATTACCAAGAAACCGATTGTGCCGACTCGAGAAGAAATTGCCGAAAATCGACGGGCAAGAAGTGCAAAACTAAGGATTGCACAGAAACAATAATATTGTTGAGTGTATTGTATATTACGCAGCTATGCAATACGCAAAAGAAAATGGAGTTTCATTATGACTTCTGACGCCAAAGTTGGATTGCTTTTAGGATTGTTTTTTATATTTGTCATTGCATTTATTATCAACGGTCTGCCGCGTTTTCGCAGTGACACAAACACTAACGAACTGACAACGATGGCCAATTCTCCCAATGACTCTTATATCGGGTCTAATGAACGTAAGGCTCAGGCATCTTTTCGTCGAGAAAGGCCGGTACGAAACAGAACCCAAAGCGTCGAAGAAGCTCAAGAGGCCACGAGGGACGAAGGTAAAGTTCGATACAAGAGGCCGTTGTCTCAGGGTAGCGTGGCAGTAAAAGACGAGCCTGCAAAAGCGACTACGGAATCTAAAGTTAAACTGACGAGACCAGTGCCGGAAGCCAGAAAGAAGACAACAATTAACGTACCGAAGCAAGTAAAGCCGGATTTGCCAAAAATCTATGTTGTTAAAGATGGTGATAACCTGGCAAAAATAGCACAAATATTTTACGGTGCGGAGCGAGGTAACAAAGCATTAAACGTTAAGAGGATATTCGAGGCCAACCGCAAGGTGCTGAAATCGCCCGATGATGTTCCTGCCGGACAAAAACTGATTATACCACTGCTGAAAGACGAGTCTGAAAGCGTCTTTACCGGAGGGCTTTTTGAGAGAATAAAATCCACGATAAGCGGAACACGTTCATCGACAACAACAACACCGACAAGGACACCGTCCAAGCCACGGCCCAAGCCACCTGCGGCAAGGCAAACCAAACCTTACATTGTACGGGCAGGCGATAGTGTATGGCGGATTGCCGAGAAGCAGCTTGGAGACAAAGAACGTTTTAGAGAGATAATCAAGCTAAACGCTATGGAGGATGAAGATTATCTTACTGTCGGGCAGCGTTTGTTAATACCGACTCGATAGATGCTCGATTTTGGAAACTTGATACTGGATACTCAAGGAACATAATACGATGTCGCGATTATACTTTGTTTTTGTAGTTTTTTGTTTTACGGCCCTTTTAATTTTTGCCGTTTATCTGCGTAGTGCCAATAATCACATTTTCTATAAGCTTTGTGAGTGCAGGAGCGAGCAAGGCCGATTGAAACAAGAACTTGGCACCAAACAGTTATTGTTAGAAGGATTCATAAATCCCGCTGCGGTTTCCCAGCGATTCGGTTCATTAAATACCAGCGATTAAGAAGTTGAGAAGCGTTCGAATAACCATTTTTTTCTCACTGTTTCTGGTCGTCGCATTTATAGGCGAGGCGGGGCGGTGTTTTTATCTACAGTTTCTCAGGAATGATCATTATACTGAACAATGCCTCATACAGCAGCAGGGCCAGATTCCGTATAAACCCCAGCGCGGAGTGATTCTTGACAGCCGGGGCCGAGTATTGGCCGCAAGTAACAAGGTCCGAAATATAATAATTGAGCCCAAGAGAGTCGAAGATGCCAAGAGCCTGTCGTGTGAGCTTCAGCCTATTTTGGATATGGGCGCCCATGTAATCTGTAAGCTTATAACCGAAAGCAACAATCCGGGGTATGTTAAAATCAAGGCAGATGCGAATCCGGGTGAATGTCAAGCCGCCAGGAAAATTTCGAGTGCGGTCGGTGTCGAATCCGACTGGCGAAGACATTATCCGATGGGTCGATTAGTTTCGCACGTGGTCGGTTTTACGAGTATTGACAATCATGGATTAGAGGGCATTGAATATCAATATAACAAGCAGCTCAGCGGCTTAGGGGCGCATGATACATTCTTTGCCGACGTACGACGGAGGCCTATTCGTCCTGCTCCTGTTAAGGAAAGTCCAGCGGAAAATAAGGAAGTGGAGAACTCGGTTTTAACCAATGGTGCAGGGATTATTTTGACCATTGACGCTACGATCCAGCAGTTTGTTCGCGATGAGCTTGTAAAACAATATGAAAACTACGAGGCCGAGTCGGCGGTGGCTATTGTTACCGAAGCGAAGACCGGAGCGATTCTTGCAATGGTTTCACTGCCGGATTTCGATCCCGCCGATGTTCATTCGACCGAGGCTGGGAACCGCCTGAACAGGATTTTAAACGATGAGTTCGAGCCGGGCAGTATTATCAAGCCG
>DAOUVA010000194.1 GCA_030667885.1 Phycisphaerae bacterium | reverse complement strand
CAAACCCAATTTTAGAAATGACAAAATGAACATAAACTTAGACATGACAAGCATTTACAAGATTTTCTGCTGCTCACCGGGGCCAAAAAACAAACCCAATTCAAACCCAATAAAGCCAAAACAAAGCCAATTCAAACCCAATTTAAGCCAATTTAACCCAAAACAAACCCAATTCAAACCCAATATTTATCCGGCCTTCCTCCGACGGAATCAATCATCATTAATCACTAATCATTTAGAACGTTGGGCCGATTCGATTAACCGAAAACTCTCTGCATTTATTGACCTCAGCGGCAGTTTGCCTTCCGTTGCACACGTCGATGATAAAATCGAACATCTCATCAGCCACTGCTTCGACCTGAGTGCCCCCGATGATCTTACCGGCATCGATATCGATAAAGTTGCTCATTCGCTGATACATTTTCGTATTGGAAGAGATTTTTATCACCGGCGCCACCGGATTACCGACCGGCGTCCCCACCCCTGTAGTAAACAGTATAAGATTTGCCCCACCGGCAGCCATTCCAGTGACCGACTCAGCGTCGTTTCCAGGCGTATCCATCACAACAAGCCCTTTACACAATGGTCTCCTGCCGTACTCCACGAATTCAACGATGTCAGAATGGCCGCCCTTGATAATACACCCCAGCGACTTTTCCTCGATGGTACTAAGCCCGGCCTTGATATTGCCCGGCGCCGGATTACACCCTCGCGAATCACCACCAGCATCTTTTATCATTTGAACATAGTCCTTAATCCGGCCCATAATTTTCTGCTTTACAGCTTCATCCGGAATTCTGGATTCCAGGCTTGCTTCTGCACCAATCATCTCCGGCGTTTCGGAGAGAATCACCGTCGCGCCGAGTTCCACGAGTTTATTACTGACAAGTCCGACAGCCGGGTTGGCAGTAATCCCGGAAAACGGATCCGAGCCGCCGCACTCAAGACCTACCGTAAGATTCTTAATATCAAAGTCGCTTCGCTGCTGTTTCGAGACAAACTCCTTTATCTGCTGAAGACTATCGCGAGCAGTATCCATAATTTTCTGTATTTCGCCAATCTCCTGAATCACGAGTGTTTTAACCAGTTTCCCACTGTTATCCACCTGCGATGCAATGCTATTTACATTTACACTCTCGCAACCGAGCCCAACCAGCAGCACACCTCCGACATTCGGATTGTTACAGGTGCCGCTGAGGGTCCTGAGCACTTGCTCGGTATCGGCGCCCATGTGCGTGCAGCCGTGTTGATGTGTAATTGGGATAACATCGGCATTGGTCCTGGCTATTTGCTCCACAACGAAATTCGCGCACGAAACGCTGGACATTACGACAATGTGGTTACGTATGCCAAAAAGGTCGTTGCTTCGCTGGTATCCTTTGATTTTGATTGTGGACATACGTTCGTTTCCCCAGAGAACTATACTGAGCTGATTAAATTGTGTATATGCACACAATGGCCTTTCTTGATATCTACCATAGCCAGACCTATCACATATCCATACTTAAATATAGGTTCTGACTTGTCGATGTCCGAAAGGGCCAGCTTGAAGCCTGCCTTGATATTTTCAGGTATGGTGATGGTAGTGCCGCTTTCGCCGGATCTGAATATATATTCTCCCGCCGGCAAATCAATCAGCGCTGTCGCTACGTTATCTTTCTCGCTGAGAATAACAACGTAATCTGCAAGATTTCGGCACTGGCTCATTTATTACTCCATAGTAGCGTGAAATCACAGTCTTTATCATTTACCATCGTGGAAGTTTCCGCTGCCAATTAGGATCTATGTGCTTGCGCATCTGAGCTTCATCGTCTCTTTTAAGATACGCAAACCTATGGTGGTTTTGCCGGATTGCTTCATGCCATCCATGGCCGATCGCGACCTTTACGCTTAATCTCAGTGATGATGTCACGCATAATAAGCGCATCTTCGCGAACCTGAAAGTCGAACATGCCTACATTGGCGAAATCCGCTCCGTTTTCAAATGCAAATCTGAAGCCCTTTTGCGGGTGAATGGCTCCGGCCGCTAAAACCTTAAAAGCAATCCACGGCTTCTTGACGTTCCTCATGAACTCGATTGTCTGCTCAGGTTTAGTACACCACATATTATCGTGGCGTGGCAATCCACGCTCGGGACGCTCGTCTTTTGGTGTAGCAGACCAATAATCGCCACTATGCAGCGTCTTCATATAGAAGTCCACATTTACACCCGCCTTTTCCAGGGCCATCGGCACTTCAAGAGAATGGCAGGCACAGCCGGCAATCAGTCCATTTTTCTTGATAAACTCAAAAACTTTGGCCAGAAGATCCACACGGTTATTCCTGACCCAATTGTCGCCTATGCCCCCATGAATAAAGGCGCCGACTGCACCGTTATCGATTGCCGTCTGAATCGAACCGGTAAGGTCATAGGTTTTCGGATAAGTTTGGGCAATCCACTGAATCTTTCCCCCCCATTCATTACGATACCGGTTATACACTCGAATGGTTGGGTCCTCACCCAATGCATAAGGACTGTTAACGGGCCCTATCATCGTGTTGATACCACATTCCTCACATATTTGCCATGTCTCAATAATCTTGTTGTCCGTGAAGTAATGCCTCATCAACGAAGCAACGTAAATCAAATCACGATCGTGGGAACTGCCGATTATTAGATTACCGCCACAAATAAGACGGCTGATCTCGACATGTCTAATCCTGCTCATCGGCATATCGATATTGGTGCTCTTCTGTCGGTCTGGTGTTTGTCCATCTGTACTCTGATCGGTTGACTTGGCTTTGAGAACCTGCTCCTTATGACCTGCTGCCAATGTTAGGCCGGCAGAAGCTGACAAAGATTTCTTTATGAACAGACGGCGATTCACGGTTTTGGCCATAAAACAATCCTATGGTTGCTTAACATCATTGATGAGTGTATCACAGTAGCTCACATCTGTCAATTATGAACGTATGAAATTTAGCTAAAAGACTTGTTCCTGCAATGTCATCATCTCACGTTAGGCTGTCCCGAGATATATAGGGAATTGTCTGAGGTCCTTCAGGCATAACACAAATAGAAGCATCCCGTCCATATTTGTGCAGAAGCTCCTCGACGGTTTCTTCTATTTTTGAACACGGCTTGAGAAGGGCACGCTTAATTTGCTCGTCGCTGAGATTGTGACTGTGGAAATACACATCCGCCTTCTGACAGATTAGACCATGAAGCTGTACCTGCCACATATCATGTCTGAAAAATCCTTCCTGTCGGACTGTTCTCAGCAGAGATTCATAGCTATCGGCCTCAGACAGTAGCTTGCTATATTCCCCGTGGTCGGGGATTCCATCCCAGCAGTCAGCTGCTACCACAATGCTGCCGCCCTTCTTGACGATCCGTGCAGCCGCACTCATACCTTTAATAGTCTGGTACAGATTCAAGTCCAGGGGATATCCTGAATTGGTGGTAATTACAATGTCGTACGGTTTTTCTACGGCAGCCATTGCATTTTTCTTTACGTAGGTGCAACCCTGCTCGTGTGCTTTGCGGAAGTCACCGGCAAAGACAGCTGTAATTTCCTTTTTTCTGTTGAGTGCCACGTTTAGTAAAAAACTCGGGGGCGCCAGTGACACGGCTTGTCGTATCTCCTCATATATAGGATTGCCAGAAGTTGTACCCCATGTCGCCTTCAGGTGATCTACATTTTTGACGCTATGGTTTCTAAGCACGGTCTCCAGCAAAGCCAGCCCGGGCATGGCGGCCTTGCCGCCACCTGAAAAACCGGCGAAGATGTGCGGCTCTATGAAACCGGTCAGAATTCGAGTATCACATTCCAGATATTCTTTATGAAGCCAGATTTCATTTCCGCTTTTTGTAGTCCCAACGGATTTGTGTGAAGGCTTATCCAGTGCATCATTCTGGATAATCCTAAACCTTCTCACAACCTCATCTCCCAACATCTCTCGAAGCTCCGCCTGTGTATTGGCTCTATGGGTGCCGGTTGCGTTGAATAGCAATATCCGTTCGTCGGGAATATTGCCAAGTTCCCGAAGCAGAATCGGCAAAATAATCTTGTAAGGCGTCGGGCGGGTTATGTCATTGAAGACGATGCCAATAGTGCCCGATTGCCTGACTAAATCTCGCAGGGGCCTTGAGTCAATGGGTTTAAGTAATGCATCTTCTATTGCAGCAGCCTGGTCCGGCAGACCTTCTCTATACCCGGGCTCCACTACATCGATGTTAAGAGAGTCCGGCAACCTTATATCCAGCCCTGTCTTGCCATAATCCAACTTTATTTTCATAGCTTCATATTCCTATTTCACATTCTTAATCAGTGCAAGGTTTCCGTCCCGTGCCGCTTCTAATATCGGTCCCATATAGTCGTCTATCATCTCAACCGTAAGCGGCACAGGCATATTCTGGAGCTTCATTTTAAGCTGTGGATTTTTGGCAGCAGCCAAGGCCCGGTCGATATGCTGCCCGCTAAATCCATCAACATCACTAAGTCGGGTAGGATAGCTTATCCTTCGAGCCAGCTCGAACATACCCTTGGCCACAGCGACTCCAAGGTCCCTTCCTTTAAGGGATTCAATATCGGCTTCTATGAGTTCTGCCTGCTGGTAGATTTTGCCTATAACACGCAACGGCCGTTCAATGGCCGGGGCAAAAAAGACTGTGTAGTACGGATTCATAATAGCACAGGCCCGGCCGTGTGGCAGTATATCCACCAATGAGAAACTACTTAAATGTCCCCCATTGGTTCCACCTATCATAATGGAATATCCACCCAGGTCTGTGGCCAGGCAGAGTGCTTCTCGCGCCTCTTTATCCTCAGGATTTCCAATTGCCCGCGGCAGGTAACTGACCGCCAGGCGAATACAGTTGCCTGCGATTTCTTCGATCTTTTCGTAATAAGGTTTGCCGACGGCTCCGTAAAGAACTTCCAGCGAGTGCGAGATGCCGTCGAGTGCTCCATCGGCGGTCAGGTCCCGTGGTGTACTATATGTCACATCATAATCAAAAACTGCAAGAGCAGGCACAATTGCATCGTCAACAATCAACTTTTTCTGGCCCGTAGAGACCTCTGTTATGTTCGAGTACTTTGTCAGGTGGGCCGCCGAACTGGCAACAGTCTGAATGGCTATGTGTGCAGTAAGAGACTTGCCCTTGTCATGCAATGCTTTTGTGACATGCCCCATCCCAAAATATGCATCAATGTCCCCGTCGAGCGTACGAAGGACTTCCGCGGCCTTTACAGCGTCGATTGTGCTGCCGCCACCGAAACTTATCACCACATCGGCCTCAATCTCTCTCAGGCTGTCAGCAATTCGAAACATATCTTCTCTCGGACAGTTTGGTCTGGCACCTTTAATTTCCGCAACAAGATTTACCCCGGCTTCAGCCAATGAGTCGCTTATAATCTCCACATAATCATCGCTGCCGCTAAATGTGCCGCGAACCAGCGCCGCATTCTTACCTTTGGCGGCAACCGCCTGGCCTACTTTCGGAAGGACATCCGTGCCGAACAGATATGAGTTCCCTTTGAACTCGTGCAACAAAGCTCGTGCTTTCTCGAAATCCGTCATGTTTTACTCCTAAGTCTGACTTAGTTAACACTTACATCTTTCAATAAATATCTAATCAATTCATTTCGAATCCGCCGTCAATATTCAGCGTCTGCCCGGTCATATAGTCCGAATCCGGCGAACATAAAAAAGCAACAACACCAGCTACATCCTCAGAGCTGCCGGCCCTTTTTAATGGGGTTCGTTCAATGAATGATTTCATAGACTCACCCGGGGCGAGCCCCGATATACGTCCTCTATCCTGGTCGATCTGTTCCCACATCGGCGTGGGAACGACACCGGGACATACGGCATTGACATTGATATTATACCGGGCAAAGGCCAGAGCGACAGATTGTGTGATGCTGATAATGGCGGCCTTGGTCGCCGCGTAAGGAATTTGCTCGGCTCTTCCGTGCCGGCCGGAGATTGAGGAAAAGTTCACAATCTTCCCGTAGCTGCAATCTGCGTGCCCTGTTGCTTTAACTTCTTCCGGCACTTGCTCTATCATCTGGCGACCGACAGCCTGAATAATGAAAGTCGTCCCTTTCAGATTGGTATCGACAACGCGGTCCCATTCCTGCTCGGTTAGCTCCAAAAAGAGCCCCGTTTGTGCCACACCTGCGGCATTCACGAGAATGTCGATTCTATCGAATTCAGCTATAACACAATCAATCATCGGCTGAATCTCCGCAACATTGGCAACGTCAATGTGACAAGCTAATGCGCGGCGATTGATCGCCTGAATTTCTTCAGCGGTTTGTTCGGCGGTCTTTGGGTTGATGTCCGCAACGACCACATTTGCACCTTCCCGGGCCAGGCGCAGCGCCACAGCCTTGCCGATTCCCTGGCCGGCACCGGTAACAATTGCTATTTTTTCTCGTAAACACTGCTCCATTGCATTATTTCCAATGTAAATAACATATCATATGAAAAGCAAAACGGTTACTCAAAACATCTCTGCGTTTCCTGAGTGATTTATTTATGTGCGATTAAAGACGTCCGCCGCCACATCGCAAAGGTAACTGCAAATGCGCTTCTGATATTCTCTATAGAAATCTGCCGACAGGTCATAAAACTGCTCGCGGTGAACGAACTGTCCTTTTTGGTCACGCTTTCCAACCGAGCCAAAATTGTAATAGTGGAAGACCGGATGATCAGGTGAAGGTTCCCGATTTTCGCTTGCGTTATATTGATCTAAACATTGTGCGGCAAAAGCAGAATCGGCTGCCGCTTCTCGGCGTGCATAGTCCAGTGTATCATCCCACCAGAAACCGAACCTCTCAGGTTCTACATCCTTCATCGTCTCAGCGAATATCACCTGCGAGAAAGGAGATATCTTAAAGTGTATATTGCCTTGTGCAGCTCGGCCGATGGCCCGCCGAGTCGCCGGCTTGAGATCATCACCTGAATGGCAATCCAGCATAAACCCAAACTCACAGGCGATTTCATAAAGCCCCCGAATGCGTTTCTCCAAAGCGACAAGGCCATCCTGTCCTCTGTAGTCCGAACCCTTTTCTACTCCAAAATTTGGTGCGATATGTGTTGCGGATATCCCCCGCCTTTGCAGCTCAAGTATTAGAAACATCAGCTCGCCCTCTGTTGTCAGGCAGGTAAATGCATCTACACCCGACGGGGTCTCATCAATGCTAAGCTCGAGGTCGAAAGAGACCTCATTTCTTACCGCCCTGATATGGTTGGATAGCTCCTCAACCGTGTTCAGTGCAGACCAGTACTTGCCTACCAGCCGTCCCACCGTTGCTTTGTCCAACTGGTACTTTTGCCCGGTGATTAGCCTCTGGGAGTGATAAGCAACGACTTCATTTCGCTGCTTCGCCTGACAAATATGATTGGCAAGATAGACCTCGGATGCGATTTTCGAGCTAACGTTAATTGCATCATAGTCCAGGATATCAGACACATCCAGGGTAAAAAAAGTGTAACGGCGAGCTGCTTCTATAATGTGTTTGGCATGAATAAGATCATCGGCACTGCGCCTTATGGTTATATGGTCTGCATCGGCACCAAACGGCGGAGATGAAGGGGCTTTGAGTGCTTCCAGCACGCCGGCCACCCAGAGCCCTTCGAAAGTGCTGCCGGTGTGCCCTTCCTCGACCCGGCCAAAATTGGCCAAGTAATTAAAGCGTGGAGGCCGGCAAGCCAATATGTCCTGAAGTAGATTTACTTCACGAACTGAGTTCTGAATTGGATTGGCAT
>DAOUVA010000273.1 GCA_030667885.1 Phycisphaerae bacterium | reverse complement strand
TATTTTCGTCAAATTAGACTCCATAAATAATCAAAAATTACTAACTTAAACGAAAAACTTTAACTTGCCGGTTCCGGCTGTCGGGACTAAGCTGTTTCTACGGCTCGATTATTGTAAAAATTTAGTGTTTTAAGCATATTTTTTTGTTGCAAACACCGTTGATTACATGTAATAACAACGCTCAATGATGTGCCGGACTTAAGGATTTGGTGTCGGCGTAATTACAGTTTAACCTTTTAACATGGAGGATTTCAAAATGGCAAAAGAATCTTTGGTCGTAGCAAGCAAAGTTAAGGCTTATATCAAAAGCAAGGAGATGATGACCTCATCCGACGCTCTTGAGGCACTCAGTGATAAGGTCTATTGTATGCTTGACGCTGCTATAGCCCGCACCAAGGCCAATCGCCGCAGCACAGTCAAGGCACAGGACCTTTAGGCCCGGTTAGAAATCCACGGGCATTTTTTCTAACAGAAACTACAATTTACTCGCTAACGTCTTTTGAATAAACATCTTACGGCTGTGTTAGCGTTGTTTAAAAAGATATAAAAACACATTCCTTTGACTAAAGCGAATATAGAAGGACGTGTAATCTCCGGTACGTTGTAAGTCTCAAACCGAACAATCTTGTTCCAATAATCATAACAGGCGTAATCCAAAGCTTGTTTTAGGCTCATAACAGTAAAAATTGATACAATCCGTCTTCCTAATTGGACACCGGCCTATAAAATGTACTATTACAATAGCAAAATTCACGATTTTGTAAAATTTTTTGTGAACTTTCAGCCCCGAAAATTCCGATTTATATATTAATAACAAGTGATGTTAGGGTAGATGCCGTATCTTTTTTATCGGCTTTGGATTAAGTACAGTGCAACTTACTGCCGATAACGGCCTTATTAAGCTAAATGGCGGGCGACACAGTACAGCCGTTATGACAGCATGTTTATAAGATATGGTTGAGCAAATGGTTTATTTCAGCTTCTTATTGAATAAAATATTATTAAAATAAGCCAATAAATAGCAGAAGGATCGCAAATGAAAGTTTTCATGTTAGGTTGGGAATTTCCACCGTTTATCAGCGGTGGTCTGGGTACGGCCTGTTATGGGCTTACCCGTGCAATGGACCAACTTGGCATGGAAGTTACGTTCGTTTTGCCAAAAATGGTCGAAAGCAGTTATGCAACTCATGTGAAGCTGCTAAGTCCGAATTCATGGATATCATCAGCATCTTTCAGGCTCAGTGAGTTCAAAAATGTAAAATTTCACGCAATCAGCTCAACCCTTCAACCATATACAACGCCGGATTCATACCGTCTTCAAATCGAAGAAACTCTCAGACAAAAACAGTTATCTCTCGGCGGCGGCCTCAGCCAAGCAGGTCAAATCACGTGCGGGGATGATTACAGCACAGATATGTACAGTGAGGTCCATCGCTATGCTGCGGTCGCTGTTGAATTGGCAAAAACTGAGCATTTTGACATTGTCCACGCCCATGACTGGATGACCTATCCGGCTGGAATCGCAGTATCAGCATTCACTGAAAAACCATTGATTGTGCACGTACATTCGACAGAATTCGACCGCAGTGGTGAGAACGTCAATCAGACGATTTACAACATAGAACGCCAGGGTATGGAACGGGCAAGCAAAGTCATCACTGTCAGTCATCTCACGCGCAGTACGGTAATTAACCGATATGGTATCAGCGGTGACAAAGTTGAAGTTGTATATAACGGCGTCGAGCGTAACGGCAACTGGTCTTTGGCGGAAACAGGAATAAAAAATGACGAGAAACTTGTCCTGTTTTTAGGGCGAATCACAATGCAAAAAGGGCCAGAGTACTTTCTCCATGCCGCAAAGAAAGTCCTTGGAGTAATGGATAACGTCAAGTTTGTTATGGTGGGCTCCGGGGATATGATGCACCGCTCGATTGAAATGGCGGCCGAACTCGGCATCGGACATAAAGTGCTTTTCACAGGCTTTTTGCGAGGCGAAGACGTCCAAAAAATATATCAAATGGCTGACCTGTATGTGATGCCTTCCGTATCGGAACCTTTTGGAATCGCTCCCCTTGAGGCCTTGAACAACGATGTTCCGGTCATAATAAGCAAGCAAAGTGGTGTATCAGAAGTCTTGACTCATGCTCTTAAAGTTGACTTCTGGGACACAGATGAAATTGCCAACAAAATGATAGCTGTATTGAAATATCCGCCATTGCAAGAGACCTTGGCGAGCCATGGCAATTTTGAGGTGAGAAAATTAAGATGGAAAGACGCAGCAGCCAAATGCGTCAAAATTTATGAAGAAACACTGGTCGCGGTTTAACAGAATCACACAAAAAATAAACACAATAAGAGATTAAATTATGCCTTCGGTATGCTTTTATTTTCAAGTTCATCAGCCCATGCGGTTAAGACACTATACGGTGTTTGACAAAAACGACTATTATTTCGACGACTACAAAAATGCTTCTATTTGCCGGAAGGTCGCAAACAAATGTTATCTTCCCACGAATCGCCTGATCCTTGATTTGATCAACCGCTTCGACGGTCGATTCAAAGTGGCGTACAGTATAACAGGGGTATTGCTGGAGCAGCTGCTTACGTTTTCACCGGAAGTAATGAGCACATTTGATGCCCTTGCGGAGACCGGCTGCGTTGAATTTCTGGGTGAGACATATTATCACAGCCTGAGCTTTTTATATTCCCGCAACGAATTCGTAGAGCAGGTGAACAAGCACTCGGAAACCATCAACAAATATTTCGGCCAAACGCCGCGTATATTCAGAAATACCGAACTGATCTACAACAACGAACTGGCCACACTTATCGAGTCAACAGGCAAATTTGACGCGATAATAACCGAAGGCGCAGACCATATCCTGGGGTACCGAAGTCCTAATTTTGTCTATAAGCCCAAAGACTGCAAGCATTTGAAGCTTTTACTGAAAAATTATGCGCTCAGTGACGACATAGCATTCAGATTTTCCAATCGTGACTGGACACAGTGGCCTTTGACGGCAGACAAGTTCGCCCATTGGATAAGCGATGTCAACGGCAACGGCAATGTCGTCAACCTGTTTATGGATTACGAGACATTCGGTGAGCACCAATGGGAAGACACGGGAATATTCGATTTCATGCGACATCTGCCGGAAACTGTTCTAAGGCACCCCGACAATAATTTTAAGACACCAAGCGAAGTAGTGGAAAGTTATCAGCCCGTGGGCATAGTTGATGTCCCGCACGTTATAAGCTGGGCCGATATCGAAAGAGACCTATCAGCCTGGGTCGGAAACGCCATGCAATCCAATGCCATCCACGAACTTTACCGTCTCGAAAAGAAAATCAAACAAACCGGGAACGAAAAAATCATTTCGGACTGGCGAAAACTTCAGGTATCGGACCATTTTTATTATATGTGCACAAAATACTTTGCCGACGGCGACGTGCATAAATATTTCAATCCTTATAATTCACCTTACGACTCTTATATAAACTTTATGAATGTATTAGGTAATCTTAACAGCCGTTGTTCCAAAACCTCAGAAAAGCAAGCTGCGTCTCTGACACCGCAGCAAAAGGCGACAAAGCGGTTTATGAAAGCGGGCTCACACATTAATAAACCGTCCGAATTGCAACCGATACATCCAGGTGAGCCGGTAAATCAGGAATGACTCTTTACTGCTGAAAGCAACTTCGACTTTCTTCCAACAGAGGCTTTATAAAGGATTAATATAATAGGATAAAAGGAATTTCCAGGGGGCCTGAAATATTCCCACGATGACGTTTTCCGGAGAAGATTGTGTTAGCACTGCAAAAAGCTGATAGTAAATGGTCCATGTTTAGCAACAAGTCTCATAATGACAGCCCTTCAAAAGTAAGCATATCAACAGCCAACCAAGCTATTGAAGATTTATTGACGAGGGAATGGCTGTTGACCAACGAGCACGGCAGCTACGCATCATCGAGCATCGTCGGGTGTAATACTCGGGGATATCACGGACTACTCATCGGCTCCCTTAATCCTCCGGTGAACCGGATAATGGCACTGGCCAATTGTCTGGAGATGGTCATTGTTAACGGACAGTCATTTAACCTTTCAACGTTCGAATTCAACGACAAATTCACGCCGAGAGGCTTTACCCTTCTCAAACAATTCCGACAGGATTTCGGGGTACATTTCGACTACGAGCTGGGCAAACTCAAACTGACTAAATCCATATATCTTCTTCGCAATAAAAATACCGTAGCCCTGGTCTATGATTTCACCAACGTTCCGGAACCGCTGGAGTTTGTTTCAAGGCCTTTCGTCGGCCTCAGAGACTTCCACACCCTTCAGCGTTCTCACGCTCCATTATGTGCCAAACGGCTCGGCGACAGCGTGCTGGTTCGTCATGATGTTCCGAATAGCTGTGAGTTATTGCTGAACTGCCCATCGGTGAACTTTGTGGTTGATCGTCAATGGTGGTTTAATTTCATATATCGAAACGACAGGGAAAGGGGCCAGGATTTTACCGAAGACTTGTGGACCCCCGGCTTTTTCAAGCACCGGATAGAAAAACCGGGCAAAATTGTTTTATGGGCAACCCTCAGCCCCCCGCAATCCCGCCGCAAGCCCGAAGAGCTGACAGGGCTTAATATCGATACAGTTCGAAAAAATCTGCTAAGGCATCAGGAAAACATAAAACACAAAGCCAACTCGATGCGAGTATCGAAAAACGGGCATCAAGTATCGAGTTTCGAGACACTTTGTCTGACTGCCGATGCTTTTATCGCGAAACGAGATACAAACAATCACCAGAGAACCACTATTCTGGCCGGCTACCCATGGTTTGCAGACTGGGGCAGAGATGCTTTTATTTCTTTGCCGGGGCTGTTACTGTCAACCGGCAGGTTTGATGAGGCAAAATCCGTCTTGACTACATTCGCCTCGGCAGCGGATGAGGGTATGATTCCAAATCGTTTCGATGACAGGAGCGGCACAACTTACTTTAACAGCGTTGATGCTTCTCTCTGGTTTATCAACGCGGCTTTTCAATACCTGAAGGCCACCGGCGATTCAAATACCTTCAATAAGGAACTCATGCCGACAATCCGCTGGATTATAGAGTCATACCATAAAGGAACCCGGTTCGACATCCATGCCGATACCGACGGCCTTATAACAGCAGGTAATTATCAAACACAGTTAACATGGATGGACGCCAAGTACGAAGGGCTCGCCTTTACGCCCAGATGTGGAAAAGCGGTCGAAGTTAACGCCCTTTGGTATAATGCTCTCTGCC
This sequence comes from Phycisphaerae bacterium, assembly GCA_030667885.1. Taxonomy (GTDB): domain Bacteria; phylum Planctomycetota; class Phycisphaerae; order Sedimentisphaerales; family Anaerobacaceae; genus NIOZ-UU13. Next base: position 1,070 of record DAOUVA010000273.1, on the reverse strand, counting down.
TTTTAGCCCAATTTGACGGCGAATGGGATATAAACAACTCAGAGCACTCCGTAAGAGGTCTCAATGACTATAAATCAATGGCAGATAAAGTTCGGACCAGTTTTTGCGAACTATTCTGGAACGAAAGCAAGGGTTACTTAAACGACTGCATTTTGCCTGATGGAACGGTTGAAGACAGTCTCCGGCCGAACCAGATATTCGCTGTTTCACTTGGGTTTTCAGCATTGTCGCCATCACAGCAAAAAGCCGTTGTAAGGGCAGTGCGAAAACAGTTGTTGACGCCTTATGGGCTGCGAACATTGGGCGTACAAAACAGCCGCTATCATGGTATATATACCGGCCCGCAACAACAACGTGATGAAGCTTATCACCAGGGTACAGTATGGTCATTTCTGTTAGGGCCGTTTGTGGAAAGTTTCCTGAAGGTCAACGGATTCAGCCGCAAAAGCAAAAAAAAGGCGGCAGAATATATTCAGCCTCTGCTGAAGCACCTCACTGAGGACGGCTGTCTCGGGTCCGTTTCGGAGATATTCGACGGCGATAAGCCGCACAAACCAAAAGGATGCTTTGCTCAGGCATGGGGCGTCGCTGAACTCATCAGGGCGTACCAGTTGATACACGACTAAATTCCTCCGCCTTTTGCCAGTCATAAGATCAACATTCAACATTTTAATTCTTCACGAATCAGGCAGCCGTCACAGGGGCAGAAAGCCCGAATATTCTCCTCCGGCGTAGCGGGTGGCACTTCACAGCCCGGCATTAAAATGAAATTGTCCGGTGCGTCTTTGAGGCATTGTCTTGCGGCATCGGCTACTTCTTCGCTGCTGCCATCAAACAAGACACCGGCCGGATTAAGATTACCGCACAGAGTAACCTCGGGCCCGGCAAGCTCTCTGGCCATCTTGAGCGGGACCATCCAGTCAACGTCTATAATATTTGTTCCGCTTTGTGCCATGTGTTGTACGATATTTGTAATATCCCCGCAGACATGCAGTTTCGCCGCGGCGCCGGCCTCGTGAACAGCCGCTATCAGTTTCTGCTCCAGAGGTAATACAAGCTCGGCATACATC
>DAOUVA010000476.1 GCA_030667885.1 Phycisphaerae bacterium | reverse complement strand
TTGACACGGTAAAGGGGTTGCCTATAATAGGTGAAATGCGGCAGCGGCTGTACATTACTAATATCCTGGAAAGGATCTCTTATGGAAAAGATAAGTAACTGGGAAACAGGTGAATATAGGATGAATATTAAATTTCCCGAACAGTTGACCCCATTGCTCAAATGGATAGCCCCGATTCTATTGGTGCTATGGCTTGCCTCGGGGATATATATAGTAGGGCCTGACGAGCAGGGGGTGGTGCGCCGGTTTGGCAAGGTTGTAAAGATAACTGAGCCGGGTCCTCATTATTGCCTGCCACGACCGATCGAAAAAGTTGACAAACCAAAGATACAGCAGGCACGGCGAATAGAAATCGGCTTTGAAACCATTAACCCGGGCCCGCCGGCAAGGTACAGGTTCCACGAGGAAGAATCGCTGATGCTTACCGGTGACGAGCAGATTATCGATGCGCAAATCACAGTTCAGTATGAAATAAAGGACGCTGCTGACTACCTGTTTAACGTGCGCTATCTTGAAGGCTCGCAGGGTACGATTAAAGACGCAGCCGAAGTGGCACTACGACAGGTTGTCGGCGAAAGGCTGATTGACGATGTGCTCATCGGGGAAAAACTACAGGTGGAGATCGACATCTTGGAGCTCCTTCAGGAAATAGTTGATGGATACGAAAGTGGCATTCGAATAACCGAGGTCAAGCTTCAGACTGTCCAGCCGCCAAAAGAGGTTGCAGCAGCATTTAGCGACGTGGTAAGCGCCAAGGAGGACAAGGAAAAATTAATACAGGAAGCCCAGGGCTATCAAGAAGACATCATTCCCAAGGCACGCGGCCAGGCCAGGAGCTTAATCTTAGCGGCGGAGGGCTACAAGGAAGAGAAGATAAAGCGGGCACACGGCGATGTGGCGAAATTTCTGGCCGTGCTTACCGAGTACGAAAAGGCAAAAGATGTAACACGAACGCGGCTCTATTTGGAAACAATGGAGCAGGTGCTCCCCGGCATCAGGAAGTATATAATAGATTCCGAAACCTCCGATGGTATTCTGAAACTATTGCCCCTTGAGGGTGCCCCGTTTGGCACTAAACTGCAAAATCCCAACCCGGAACCTCGGAGGTTAAGATGAATATAAAACTTATCAGTATGATTGTAATCGTCGTGATAATTGCAGCGGGACTGGCAACGTCGATGTTCACTGTGGATGAAACCGAACAGGCTATCGTAACGCAGTTGGGAAAACCCATAAAAGACGTAAACCAACCGGGCCTGCACTTCAAGATTCCACTGATTCAGAAAGTGCGCAGATTTGAAGCTAGGGTTTTGGAATATGACGCGGATGCAAAACCAATTATTACCCAGGACAAAAAGCACCTCGTTATTGATAACTATGCCCGGTGGAAAATCATCAACCCGCTCAAGTTCTATCAAACCGTAGGAAGCGAGTCTAAGGCCCAGTCGAGACTGGATGATATCGTCTTTTCTGAATTGCGCGAAGAGCTTGCCAGGCACACCTTGACGGAAATAGTTTCTGTCAACCGCAAGCAGATAATGGACAAAGTAACCGGGCAGTGCAACAAGAAAGCCGGCGACTATGGAATCCGGGTTATTGATGTGCGAATAAAGCGGGCTGACCTGCCGCCGGAGAATACATATTCGGTTTTTGACCGAATGAAGGCCGAAAGGCAGAGAGTCGCGAAAAAATATCGCTCTGAAGGTGAGGAAGAGTCTGTAAAGATTAAGGCACAGACCGACAAAGATAAGACAATCCTGCTCGCGGATAGTTATATGGAGGCCGAGAAGTTACAAGGCGAAGGTGATGCCGAGGCCCTCAAAATATATGCCCAGGCCTATGAAAAGGACCCGGAGTTTTACTCTTTTGTCCGTACCTTGGAAGCTTACGTGAATTCGCTCGGCGAAGGTACAACCATCGTTCTTCCCGGCGACTCGGAATTTTTTAAGTACCTCAGCCCGCCGACAAAAGAATAGGTTCCTGTTGTGTAATGAATTACAAAACAGGAACCATTTTATTTTGGTTGTTTACATAGCAAAGATCTTATCGATGCGGCCTGCCAAATCGGTCAGATACTCTTCGTCACCGCCTTTTAACTCCGTGGTGAGGTATCCATCGTAGCCGACTTCATCCAATGACCGGCGTACTTGCTTCCAGTTCACGTCACCGTCCAGCAGATTGGTCCATTTATAGCCGTTCCGTTTGAAATCTTTAAGATGGATTTTGACGATACGGTCACCGAGCGTACGTATCCAGTCCTGTGAATAACCGAATAGAATTACGTTGCCGATGTCGAAGTAGGCCTTGAGCCACGGACTCTCGAACTCATCAACGTACCGGGCGAATTCAATCGGGCTTAGCAGAAACTTGTTCCAGACATTCTCGACAGCGATGACAACACCAAGCTCCTCCGCCAGCGGCAGCAGCTTTTTGATGTGCCGTTGCGAGCGCTTATAAGCCTGCTCATAGCTTACGTCCTCGTTGACTATAGCGGGCACAAGCAGTACCGTATCTGCTCCAAGCGCTTTTGCACTGCGCAGGGCCGTCTCCATTGTCTTAAGCCCCTTATCTATCACCTTGGGATCCGGGTCGGAAAATGGTGCATCCCAGCCTCCGCGCACGATTGAATGAATCGGAACCCCGGCCTCACGAGCCAGTTTGCCAAGTCGCCGGGCCGCACCAAGATCCTCCATTGGAGAGCCTTCTATGCCGTCAAATCCACATTTTTTTGCCAATTTAAATTTGTCCTCATCGGAAAGCTGACGCGGCAGCATACCTAATTGAAGGGATTTGCGAAGCTTAGCTTGTTTCTGTCGGCTTTGGGCAAAAACCGACTCACTCAGCAGGCCTGTCCCGGCCGTAACCGCAGCAGCATACCTTAAAAACCCCCGACGTCCTATAATACCATCTTGCATAAGTCTGCCTCCTGTCTTCTATGTGTTTCAATAATTAAACTCGGTACAAGAACCTGTCTACTTTGTTCTATACTATGTCTATGCACAATATACCAGTTTGTCTGAATAATCCAAACTGAAAACCGGCACATAGTACAGAATATAGCCTTTTTTATCGTCACAATAGCCCGGTAATATATGCTATTTGTTCGGATGGATGTGATTTTATTGGTCCGTCCCATAAAAAGGTAAAGTTTTTCGTATTTCTTTGCCGAATAAATCAAAGGTATTAACAGTTTTAATAGTATTGAAAAGCCGTTTTCTAAAGCAACAAAGGGATTTTTTCAAAACTTCAATTTTGACCGGATCCTGTTTTATGAGAAATCG
>DAOUVA010000116.1 GCA_030667885.1 Phycisphaerae bacterium | reverse complement strand
TTTTATCAGGTTCAGGTAATTTTAGATCGCTGAGTTCATTTTCAAACCCAATCCTCATGCCAGCCAGCCACTTTGACCATCCTTGTCCATCCAGTACATTTAATGTAACCGCCTCGGGTTTATTGAGCCCTGCCTTGTGTGCCAGATATAAACGCAAACGGACATGAGGCTGACTCGTGAAATCGAATGCACTAAATTGAATACCTTCGCGACTAACAGAAAATACACGATGGATATTAAGCGGGCCAGCCTGTGCCTGTCTCGGCCAGCCTCGGAATGACTTCGTGCGAAGATTTCTCATCCAGGCCTTACGCTGTTTTTCCCATTCGGCATTTGATTTCGGAACCGAAGGTATTTTAGCTGTTGGCACGAACGATTCCTGTATCTTTGTGTTTATCTGGTCAGTAGGCAACTCGTCGAAAACCTTTAACTGCTCCGGCTCAAAAAAAGGCACGGCCGGTTTGTCTATCAGAGGATTTTCACCTTTCAGAAAACGATTAAACCACACAAAGGCATGTATGCGAAGCTCCTGTGTGTCTTTATGAGGGCCTTCGGTAATTTGCAGGCCGAGCTTGTCATCGGCATCGTACAATCTGTAGATGTCCCTCACCTTTTTATGTACGCGAACAACACCATCGAGTGGAAAGATTGTATCTTTGTCGCTGTTGGAAATTAATAGCGGCCGCGGTGCAACTAAAGCCGCTACGATGGGATAATTCCATCGATATGTATTCACGATATACATACAGTCGCAGTGTCCCTCGACGCAGCCATCGATAACGTGGTTCTGAAGGTCGGTTATACCCGCTACAGGTACAGCGACTTTGATTCTGTCATCGAGAGCCGCAATCCACCAGCTATACGCCCCGCCGCCGGAACGCCCCGTTACGCCAATTCTATCTTTGTCCACTTCCTTGCGGCTCTGTAGGTAATCCAGAGAACGGATACAGTTCCACGCTTCAGCTCCGGCCGATGTATAGCCCCGGCTGTTCCACCACCACATATCGTACCGATATGTACCATGATGAATCCCTTCAATCTCGCCCATTTGGAGGGTATCAATAATCAGGCAGACATAGCCGTGCCGTGCAAACCAGCCGGCATGCCGCTGATAGCTGACTTTATTTCCATAGCTTATATTATTTTTCTTGGTGGGCCCGTGACCGCAGACATAAAGGATGGCCGGTGCGGGCTTCTCGATATTTTTTGGAATAAACAGATTCGCGGTTACGTAAAACCCGGGCATAGATTGAAAATGAATATTCTCGACGGTAAACTCATCATGCTCGACTGTGCCGGTAATGACAGCTTTGAGTTCAGTCTTCTCGGGCAGCGGATCAAGGCTCAGCATTTCAAACAGTTGTTTTCGATATAACAACCGTTTATTTTCCCAGTCATCAAGGGTTTTGATATTCTTGAGACATTTTTCGCTAAGTTGCATCGTCTGGTCATGAAAATACTCCGCAAGCTGCTTATCCGCCTGGCTCGTTCCGATTACCGCTCGGTTAGCAGCAATGCATGGGATACAAATAATCAACAACACCAAAGCAATACAAATAAGCCGCGCGGATACATATGGATAGCTTCGCATAATATCTCCCTCTCTTGATCGCTGGTATTCTTTTATTTGATGAGTCATTTCACCCTCTCCAAAAAGCAAAAACTGACATAAGAAGAATTCTCCAAAAACAAGCAATAGTATAATCTATTTGTTCATCAACTGCCAGTAAATATTTCTCATCACGTGTGACTTATTCAGGATGATAACCATTTATGAAGATTTTCTTTTACGAAATCATCATCTGTAAGATGTGGATAGTTTTTTCTTATATTATCAATGATCGCGGCTTGATCTTCTGAGAGCTGTTCGTTAGGATCAAGCGTTCCAACATGCTCTAAAAGTCCCTGCTGCTTTAAGACATAGGATATTCCCGGAATGCATCCGGTGAAATGGTTGTCGGCGTCGAAAATTGCCTTGTTGGCCAAAGTCAATTGGTTAGCCAACGTCAACATGTCCTGCGGAATTGCACTTTCTCCCTCGCATATGCTTTTAATGCGTGTCAGATATTCAGTCGCCCTTTTTGTCCAGCAGGCCCATTGACCTAATAATCCCCCGGTAATACGAAGCCTGACCGGATGACCATTAACATTAAACTCATACTTCGTGAGCAAATCGCATATTATATTGTCATCGTTGCCGGTATATAATGCTATCTCATCGGACCGGCCGGAATGTGCAACCGCTTCGAGTACATCAAGCGTTTGATATCTATTGAATGGAGCAATTTTTATTGCCTGGACGTTCGGTATCTCAACGAACTTTTGCCAGAACTCCTCAGGAAGCACCATTTTGCTTATAACTTCCTGAAGATAAAAACCCATAATCGGAATAACTTCGGCTACCTGTTTGGCGTGATCTATCAGCTCATCAATTGATTTGCCCTTTAGAGCGGTGAGTGAAAGCAGACCAAGATGATAACCCGTCTCTGCCGCCAGCCGAGCTTCTTTAACGGCATTTCCAGTGTCACCAAGTATGCCCGCAATCATTATCGGTTCTCTTACATCTGTTGACTCAGCATATTTTCTCGCCGTCTCGCAAGCCAATTCCAGCACCGGCCGGTATAATCCAATTTTTGGTTCGTGAATAGCAAATTGAGTTGTATGTACACCGACCGCTAAACCACCTGCACCGGAAGCTATATAATAGCGAGTCAGCGCCTTTTGATGAGTCTCATCGAGTTTTCCTCCCGGATCGAGAGCGAGCGGGTGGGCGGGAATCACACAACCCGAACGCAATTTATCGATTATATGTGAACTTAGCATTTAAGAAAGCCTTAGAATTTGCCGTTACGAATATCATATTTGGTCGGCTTGTTTAGAACTGTTTTGCCGGATGCGACCCACTTAACAATTAAAGATATCATCTCACTAAGCTCCGTCCGGGGAGAGCCAAACTTATTCATACACAAAGAAGCATTTGAAAGCAGAGCTGTTTGTGCCTTCTGAGATACGAACCGCGGTTTAATTTTCAACTCTTTTCCTATTTGCTCTGCAAGTTTACGAACTAATAAGATATCCTGTCCTGTCACATTAAGAATAGACGGCGGCGATTTTGCGAGGCTGATAGATCGGATGATATAGTCATTGGCGTCCCGCTGCCAGATAAGATTCACCGCCCCCATCGTCAAATCAATAGGTTCATAATTGATAATCCTGCGGGTAAGATCCACGATAATACCATACCGTGGTTCGTTTGCATAATTGAGCCTGACTATGGTCATCGGTGTATTGTTAAGCTGTGAGAAATATTCAAACATTCTTTCTCTGCCGAGGCAAGACTGGGCATATTCTCCTACCGGCTCGGGTGCGGCATCTTCGGATGGCCCGCCGCTGTTAATATCAAATAATGGATATATGTTTCCCGTCGAAAAAACTACAATGCGAGACTTTTTATAATGTTTTGCTATAAGACCCGGCAAAAAACTATTCATCGCCCATGTCAAAGGCTGATTACCGGTTGAACCGAACTTCATACCAGCTAAAAAGAATACATTTTGTACATCGGGCAATTGCGAATAAAGCGACTCATCAAGCAAATCAATCTGAATGGTTTTAACACCCGCATCCTCTATTCTGTTTCGGACGTTCTCATCACTGAACCTCGAGACAGCATAAATCCTTTTGTCACTCGATGCTTTTTTGAGCATCATCGATAGTGTCGGTCCCATCTTGCCGGCTGCACCCAAAACAACGATATCTCCTTTCAGACCGTCAAGAATCTCTTTGGTCTCATCGGCAGGCTCGCTGAGAATATTCTCCAGGGCACGTTCATCTAATGCAGATATATCTGTCATTTCTAAGCTTTCTCGTTAATATCCATGTTCAACACGTCACAAGAGCAATAATCAAGTTAACTTTATCACAATCATACACAAAACCCGAATGGCCATAAATACTACTACCAGCAAGCCTATTCCACCCAGGATGTTGTGAATAAGCTTATTACGCCTTTCGCCCATAATGTCTTTTCTGTTTGCCAGCCAAAGTATTGTAATAGCCATCAACGGATTACCGACAACCGTGAGGGCCTGGCCAAAAATAATTGCGTCAATCTTTTTGACCGGTGTATGCAGGACAATCATCGCTAATATCATACCGAACAGCAGAACCAAAACCGTGAAAAGTCGAGACCAACGGTCGCTTAATCTTGCTGGTTTTCCGAGTCCATCAGCTAAGATACTACCGCCAATCATCGCATTTATAATAAAAGGATTCGTCGCTACAGCTAACAATCCCACACAAAACAGCACGTGTGTACCCGAATGAAGCAGAGGACGCAGTTGTGTAGCTAATACGCTGATATCATTGGCAGGCTGACCTCTCAGGACCGTGCCGCTGGTTATCATAATAATAGCACTTATCCCCGTCAAAACAGCAACTCCCGTGATGGCGTCACCAATACCCCGATCATATTCTCGAATTGTCCATCCTTTCTCCCTCACAAGATTGCCCTGGTATAATGCAGCAGCCACCGAAAAGGTCGTACCAAGCAGTGCTCCAATAAGCAGCATAGGATCTGCAACCCCGCTTTCACTACGGCTCGGCAAACCTATTGATATGCCTTCCGGAAGGTGCGGAATGAAACCCTTTAACAATTCTACCAGATCCGGACGTACAAGAAAGAGATTGACCAAAAAGGATACTAATATCACGGCTACCATAACTTTCATAATCCGTTCAAGTGCGTGATATACCTGTTTCAAAGAAAAGATAAAAACGATAATTAACGCATTGAATGTCAGCAGGACACCACTGTTAATAAGGCTCCTAATTTTCTCGGTCATTTGCTCCGGATCACCAAAAAGACGTGCGACACCGAGTGCATCCACAGCGGCGGCAACCGCCAGATTGTTTGCAAATTGAAAGGAGGTGCAGATAAGGCAGAGTGTGATACCGACCACAGCGGCAGCAGGCCGGCCTAAACGATCAGCGACCAACGTGCAGGGTGTGGCGCCACCGACAACGCCAATCCGTGCCCCCATGGTTACAAATGTGCCCATCAGCAAGCCGGTCAGGACAAGCAGCCAGAGTAATTCATATCCGTAATTGGCTCCGACGTTGGAACTAATTAACAAACTTCCCGCTCCGAACACTACGCATGCGGTAATAAGTGCCGGCCCAATCGACTGCCACCACGAAGGCCGTCGTTCTGAATTCGAATCTGCAAATGACTCAGACATAAAATAACTCCCTGTAAACAATATTTGTGAGTTGATTAAGCAAATATCAACATAAACATAGCGTTCACTTTTTTGAATATCAAGATATTTTTTTTCGAATGCAAGCTTTTTATCCCATGTCCGCGTCTAATATGACTTGAGAAATAAAGGCAGCTTGTTACAATCCCGTTATGAAAAGACTCTATTGGATGAATCCCGAACTTTTCGAAACCAAAGTCGAAGTCAAAGCAATCGCCGACTGCAAAGTTACTACCGATCCAGTCATTTTTCATCCTGACGAAGGCGGGCAGCCCGCCGACATAGGTTCAATCGACCAGGCCAATGTTACAAATGTTGAAATCATCAAAAGTCAAATAGTTCACACACTCGATAAACCCCTTGTTAACGGTAAATACATCGCCCGCCTTAACAAGCAACATAGGCTCTATACGGCAAGCCAACATACCGCTCAGCACATCATATCAGGAATAGCCGAAAAACGATTTGGCCTTGGAACAACCGGCGTGCATATCGGATTGGACAGATGTACCGTTGATTTCGACAAGAAAATAGATTGGCAAACCGTTCAAATTATTGAGCAACAATCTATGGAAGTCGTTACACTCAACATTTCAGTTGAAACCGTCTTTAACGAAAAAGACGTTCGAATCAGAAGTAACTCCAAAGAAATAGAATCCGACACAATACGTGTTGTTAAGATTGGTGATTACGATAAATCAGCTTGTTGCGGCGCTCATCTAAAGTCAACCGGTCAAATTGGAATCATTAGAATATTCGATATTGAGAGCAAGAAACAAGGAGTGAGAATATTTTTCCTTGCCGGGACAAAGGCTCTCGAACACTCACAAACAGAGACATCTATATTAAGAGAACTTAGAAAATCAGCCGGCTGTTCCTCATCCGAACTTAATACAATCTTCGAGAAAGCTTTAAGTAATTCTAAAGAATCAGCCAAAGAAATACAAAGGTTATGGTCTCAGATGCTGCCGGATATTGCAAAGTCAGCTATAGTAGCTGAAGTCGAATCTACAAAAATCGGCATCCAGGTTGTCGATATCCCCAGACAATTAGTAACAAAACTGGCCGGCATGATGGCAGAAATATTTGACGGAGCCGGGATAGTCGTCAGTAATACAAACATTGCAATAAGCTCCAAATATATAAATGCAAATGATCTGTTCAGAAAGATTCAGAATGCTGTCGAAGGCAAAGGCGGTGGATCGCCTAAAGCTGCTAATGGAAAACTGAGCAGGACTGTAACAACTGACGAGCTTATAGAGATTCTAAAGTAATCTTAAACTCATAGAGTAAATGCTCGATATTTTGAAAGGAAAATAATATGGGAAAACTATTGAGATTCGCTTTATTATTTACAATTGTTATCCTTATCATCATATCATCAATCCAATGTAAAACCTTTTCGAATGGCACTTCGCAGACTTACGATATAGTTGTTTATGGCGGTACCTCTTCAGGCATTGCAGCCGCAGTCCAGGCCAAACGCATGGGCAAAACCGTGATCATCGTATGTCCAGACAAACATCTGGGCGGCCTAACCTCCGGCGGGTTAACATGGACCGACTCCGGCCGCAAAGAAGCCGTTGGCGGCATCTCACGGGAATTCTATCAGCGTATGAAGAAACATTATGATAAGTCCGATGCCTGGATATATCAAAAGCCGGATGAATACTCCCGATACCGTCCTGATGACGATGCAATGTGGGTGTTTGAACCGCACGTAGCGGAGCAGGGCTTCGAGGAGCTTGTGACAGAGTACAAGATTCCTGTCTATCGAAACGAGTGGCTTAAACGTAAAAACGGTGTCAAAAAAGACGGCCAACGCATCACCTCTATCACTATGCTCGACGGCAAAACATATCGCGGCAGGATATTTATCGACGCAACGTATGAAGGCGACCTTATGGCAACCGCTGGTGTGAGCTATCATGTAGGCCGTGAAAGCAATGACGTTTATGGCGAGACTCTAAACGGCGTCCAAACACGAAATGCAATAAGTCATCAATTCACAAAGTCCGTCGATCCGTACGTTAAAACCGGCGATCCAGACAGTGGAATATTACCACTAATCCATTCCGGCTCCCCCGGAATAGAGGGCAGCGGCGACAAACGCATCCAGGCATATAACTTCCGTATGTGCCTGACCAAAGTGACCGGGAATCGCATACCTTTCCCTAAACCGGACAACTATGAACCCATGCAATATGAGCTACTTGCCCGATACCTCGATAAAGGCTGGCGAGCCATATTTGCAAAGTTTGATCCTGCACCAAACAACAAGACCGATACCAACAATCATGGCGCCTTTTCAACCGACAATATCGGCATGAATTATGACTACCCTGAAGCCACCTATAAGAGACGACGTGAAATCATCAAAGAGCACGAGGATTATCAGAAAGGTTTAATGTGGTTTCTCGCATACGACCCACGCGTACCTATGGATGTAAAGGAGAAAACAAGTCAATGGGGTCTTGCAAAGGACGAATTCAAAGACAATGGTCACTGGCCTCATCAAATTTATGTCCGTGAGTCAAGGAGAATGATTGGTGATTTCGTCACAACCGAGCTGCACCTGCGAAGGATAAAACCGACTCCAAAACCTATAGGCATGGGTTCTTATAATATGGACTCACACAATGTCCAGCGTTATGTCGATGAAAACGGTAACGCACGCAATGAAGGCGATATTCAGATCAATCCCGGCGGACCTTACCCGATTTCATATAATGCAATTGTACCAAAGGCTTCCGAATGCACAAACCTGCTCGTACCCGTCTGCGTTTCTTCGTCGCACATTGCCTACGGCTCGATTCGCATGGAACCCGTATTTATGATTCTCGGCCAGTCCGCCGCTACAGCCGCAACACTCGCAATAGACAATAGTATAGACGTGCAGAATGTCGATTACTCTAAACTAAAAACACGTTTACTTGCAGACGGCCAGGTACTGAATCTTCCTTAACTTATGCGAAATACCGGTTTATCCTTTGGAGAGATTGAAGAAATGAAAACAACACTCGAACACTTTAAGCTGAACCGCAGTATTCTGAAACACATTCTTGTTATTCTTTTGATAAGCGTAACAGCACAGATATCTGATGCACAGCCAAATCAAACAACAGTCGAGAAGTGGGATATATTTGAATTGTCGCTAAACGGACCGCAGGAAGGCAACCCCTTTCTGGACGTTGCATTGAGTGGGCGGTTCATTCGTGGAGACCGTGTTATCGAAGTGAACGGATTTTATGATAGTAATGGCAAATACATTATTAGGTTCATGCCCGATGCTGTTGGAAAGTGGAGCTATGTCACCAAAAGCAGTGAAAATTCACTCAACGGCAAAAAGGGATCGTTCCGGTGCAAAATTTCCTCGCCTAACAATCACGGCCCTGTACGAATCAGCAACCAATATCATTTTGCGTATGCCGACGGAACACCCTATTATCCGTTTGGCACTACCTGCTATGCCTGGATACATCAAGGAAACAAGCTCGAAGAGCAAACTCTCGAAACACTCAAAACCGCATCATTCAATAAAATGCGAATGTGTGTTTTTCCAAAGAATTACAGTTATAATAAAAATGAGCCCCAGTATTATCCGTTCGAGGGCTCCGCACCGAAAGACTGGGATTTCACCCGCTATAATCCAGCATTTTTCAGGCATCTTGAGAAACGTGTCGCGGATTTATGTAAACTGGGAATCGAAGCGGACATCATACTTTTTCATCCCTACGACCGCTGGGGATTTTCCGAGATGGACGCCGAAAGCGATTACCGTTATCTGAAATACATTACCACCCGCCTCTCGGCATACCGTAATGTGTGGTGGTCGATGGCGAACGAATACGATTTCCTTCTGAGAAGAAAACCCATGTCACAGTGGGACCGCTTCTTTGAGATAGTGCGTGATAACGACCCGTATAGTCATCTGCGGTCCATTCACAACGGCGATGTCAATAAGAATTATGACCACACGAAACCGTGGATCACCCATGTCTGCATACAGAATTGGGATGTCAAGCAAGCAAAAGAATGGCGTAATAAATACAAAAAACCGGTCATAAACGATGAATGCGAATACGAAGGGAATATCCCCATGCCCTGGGGCAATATTACCGCAAGGGAGATTGTGCACAGATTCTGGATAATGACCACAAACGGCTGCTATGCCGGGCATGGTGAAACGTATGAGAATCCGGAGCAAATTCTCTGGTGGTCAAAAGGCGGCACTCTTGTCGGAGAAAGCTGGAAGAGGATCCTTTTTTTGAAAAGGATTATGGAGGAAGGCCCGCCCGGCGGGCTGACTCCGATTGGAAATTCCTGGGTCTGGTCGCGCGTATCAGGAGGTATGAACGGAGATTACCGTTTAATTTATTTTGGGGAGCACCAACCGGTAGCATGGTTTTACGGCAAACCCAAAAATGTAAGATTCAAAGTAGATGTCATCGACACATGGAACATGACAATAACTCCGCAAGACAGGATTTACGAGAACAACGAGGAGATTCCGCTTCCCGGGAAGCCTTACCTTGCAATACGGATACGCGGTGTAAAATAAGAGAGAAATTATGCGGCATCGATCTGGTTTACAATTTAAATGACATACTCGTCCTAAGGGATAGCTGTTTTTTTACCTGACTCGTCTCTCAGTTCTTAATACTTTAACAATCGGCAAATCATTTTCAATAAACGCACGATGGTAACATTCAATCCTTCCATCCTCACCGCCCAACAATAAGTCCAGCCGCCCA
>DAOUVA010000148.1 GCA_030667885.1 Phycisphaerae bacterium | reverse complement strand
TTTTTGCCAGGCCTTCTTTAATGTATCTATATCCGATTCGATGATTGTTTGGCCGTCCTGTGCCTTTATGACAAGCATTGTTTCTTGTGTTACTTTCCCAATCTGCCCGAATGGTAAGTTTAGCATCATCTTTGCAAAGGCATCAAACTTTTCCGGCTCGATTTCTACGATATAGCGGCAGTTGGACTCACTGAATAATTGTGCATCTGTCCGAGTGCAGTCTTCACTTCTCGGCAGACCCCGCAGGTCTGCTTCTATCCCGAGTCCGCCGGCAAAGGCCATCTCTGCAAGAGCAACGGCTAAGCCGCCTTCAGAGCAGTCGTGGCAACTAACTAAAAGACCCTCTGCTATTGCCGCGGAAATCTTTTTAGCGATTTTAGGGGCCATACCCAAATCAAGGGTCGGTACGTTAGCTCCGAGGTGCCCGTTTATTTTGTAATAATGTGAGCCGCCTAATTCATTTTTCGTTTCACCGACGACAAACAGCAGGTTGGAAGCCCTTTTGGCGTCCATCGTCACGCACTTGTTTATATCATCGACGATTGAGATTGCACTTATCAAAAGTGTCGATGGTATGGATATCTGTGTCCCGTCTTCGCAGGAGAATTCATTATTCAGTGAATCCTTGCCGGAGATAAACGGTGCCTCGAATGCCATTGCCCCGTCGTAGCAGGCCTGTGATGCCCTAACTAACGGGCCTAACGTTTCCGGCTTTGTGCAATCGCCCCAGCAGTAATTATCCAGCAGGGCAATTCTGTCAGCCCGGCCGCCTACACATATCAGGTTCCGAACAGCCTCGTCGATTCCCGACAATGCCATCCAGTATGGGTCGATATCACCGTAAAGCGGATTCATTCCACAGCTAACAGCAAGGCCTTTGTCCGAATTGAACTTTGGCTGTACCACTGCCGCATCGCCCGGGCCGTCATTGTTCACGCCGGTTAGCGGTTTGATAACCGAGCCACCCTGCACCTCATGGTCATATTGGCGAATCACCCATTCTTTGCTGGCGACATTGTAGGACGAAAGGATTTGCTCAAGCTCTTTATTGTAATTATCTTTTACTGGTATGTTTGGTTCGGTGAGTTGACGACCTTTCCAGACGGCTTTGCGTGAGTATTTTGGGACGCCATTGTGCAGGAACTCCATATCAATCTCAGCTACTTGCTGGCCGTTGTATCGCAATTTTAATTTCTTGTCGCTTGTGAATTTACCTATTACGGTTGATTCAACATTTTCGTCGTCAAAAATTTTTGTTATCGCTTCCAGGTTTTCCGGCTTTACGGCTATTACCATTCTTTCCTGTGCTTCACTAATCCAGATTTCGGTATAATTAAGGCCCGCATACTTTAACGGTGACTTTTCCAAGTCGACTTCTGCTCCGAGTTCTTCGCCCATTTCTCCAACGGCACTACTCAAACCGCCTGCTCCGCAATCAGTGATTGCTTCGTACAAACCAGCCTCGTTTGCCTGTAGCAAGACATCTAACATTTTCTTTTCC
The DNA here is from genome assembly GCA_030667885.1 of Phycisphaerae bacterium. Classification (GTDB taxonomy): domain Bacteria; phylum Planctomycetota; class Phycisphaerae; order Sedimentisphaerales; family Anaerobacaceae; genus NIOZ-UU13. The sequence goes on along the minus strand of DAOUVA010000148.1, from coordinate 7,474 downwards.
ACTATCGGATTGCCGATTTGGACCGCGTGTGAAAAGATTGTTTCATGTTCGTGTGTCATTTGGCCGCTTGAAAAAGTAGCTCCGTGTATCCCGTCTCTGCCAATCCGGCCGCCGACCATAATTATAAGATTTCCGCTTTGAGGATTCTTAAAGCACTTATCTTTGTCCATTATGCCGATATTGCCGCAATAGACCAGTGGATTGGCCATGTATCTGTCGTCGAAGTAAATCGCACCGTTGACAGTTGGGATTCCCATTCTGTTGCCGTAGTCACGAACACCAGCAACAACTCCTTTCATAATCCTTCTTGGATGCAAAACTCCTTTGGGGATATCGTCGATATTTTTGTCTGGTTCACCGAAGCAGAATATATCTGTATTGGCGATTGGCCTGGCGCCCATCCCTGTCCCCATTGGGTCACGAATTACACCGCCTATGCCCGTAGCTGCTCCGCCGTAAGGATCCAGTGCCGATGGATGATTATGGGTTTCGACTTTGAAACATATCGCCGAGTCTTTATCGAATTCTATCACGCCTGCGTTATCGGCAAACACCGATATACACCAGTCTTTATCAAGCTGTTTAGTCGCTTTGAAAACGGTCTCTTTCAGCAAATCGTCAAAATGCACCTGTTCGCCGTTGATTGACATATCAACCGAGCTTTTGAGGGTTTTATGTACGCAGTGTTCGCTCCATGTCTGTGCGATCGATTCCAACTCAACGTCGCTGGGCTCTCTCCCGAGCTGTTGATAGTATTTCTGAATGGTCTGCATCTCGACGAGATTCAAAAACAGGTCTTTTTCTTTGCTCAGAGCCGTAAGCTGGTCATCATTAAGCTTGCATATGGGCCAGTTTACAATTTGAAATTCGTATGGTTTGAGATGTGGACTTGGCGGTTCTGCTTCATTGCCTATAACACAATCTTCAATACAGTCGTTCGATAAGATTTTGTTGGCGATTATATCTGTTTGTTTTTGTGTAATCTCGCCCAATAGGAGATACTTTCGGGCGGTTCGAACATGGTCGGCTTTAACACCCATATCGGCAATTGCCGTCATTACAGATTCGGCCACCGGATCGGTAACTCCGCTTTTAAGGTGTACTTCGATTAGTGTTGCCTTCGCCAGGCCTGCCGGCGCACTGCTTCTGCCTATGTAGTATTCTTCACAGACCGGATCAGTCAGGAGTTCATGTGCCACACGCTCGACAAAATTCTTATCAAAATCCGCTTCGATAAGAAAGACCTTTGCCGATTGAACCACCTGTACCGAGCTAATGCCCAGTTCATTAATATCTTCCAGAATGCTCTTGCCATTTACGTCGGAAAAGCCCGATCGGTTAAAAACCTCGACTCGCCACTGCTTCACGTTATTAGTTCCTTCTTTTTATATTTGTATTTTATGAGTATTGCTCGTTTCGTCCTTGCCTTCTCAAGCAGTTGTTCGATTTGTTGTTTATCTTGTTTTTTTATTGCATTTTTAATTTTCACCAATTCAGCGATGATTTTATCTATACCTTTTGTTGCGTTGTTTACGTTTGTCAATAGTACATCGGACCAGATATTAGCCGGTCCCGATGCTATTCTCGATGTATCTATAAATCCTTTTCCAGCAAATTTCAACTCTTCTTTAGTATTGGCGTTGATTAATGCCGCTGCTGTTATATGCGGTAAATGGCTTACATTTGCAAAGATTCTATCATGTTCGGTCGGTGTCATTGACTTCACGGAGCAACCGAGTTTTGACCAGAAACTCTTCAGTGTTTGCAGTGCCTGCCGGTCAGTCTTTTTTGTCGTTGCCAGAATGCACATTGCCCCTTCGAACAAATCATCTCTGGCAAATTCGATCCCCCTTTGCTCGGATCCGGCAATTGGATGCGAGCCGATATAATGAACTCTCTTTGGCAGCTTCTTTGCTGCCCACCGATGGGGCAGAATCTTTGTCGAACCGACATCAGTAACAATGCAGCCGTCGGGTAATGAATTGGCGATTTCACTGAATATTGTTTCGAATGACATTATGGGTGTAGCTAAAATGACAAGGTCTGCACGGGATACACTTGATTTGAGGCAATCTACGATATCGGTTGACACTGAAAGCTTCCTCGCTTTAGTGCGAGTGGAAGGCCGATGTGAGTAACCTATTACATTTACTCGGGCAAAAGAGCGTAAAACCGCTAATGAAATAGAGCCGCCCAAAAGCCCCAGTCCTATAATGGATAATTGCTTTAAGTCTTTCATATACAATGTGTTATAGAATATTGCGTCAGGATATATTATATTAAAAAATACTGTACAATTACTCAAATGTCAATTTTTTTCTTTGATTTTACGTATTAAAGTGATAACATCCATAAATTTAAAGAGAACCCATTATTGATGGGCAATTTTTATAAACGTTTTTGTTACTTACTTAAATAATATAGAGAGATATCAATATAGCTAAAATGCCAGATAATAACAATAGACTCAGCAATGGCGGCCACCTCGGATTTGAGGAAAAAGTGGCTGACTTTGATATGCAGATGAATGAACTACGCAAGCTCGGTTCAATCAAAGGCATTGATTATTCAGCTGAAATTCGTCGGCTCCAGCGTCAGCAGGTTACCGAACTGAAGCGAATCTATTCAAATCTTACCGCCTGGCAAACCGTTCAGGTGGCACGTCATCCGAACAGGCCTCTCCTTTCTGATTATCTTAGCCTGATGGTAAAGGATTTTCGCGAATTGCACGGCGACAGGTGCTTTGGTGACGACCGAGCGATTGTAACTGGTCTTGGTCACATTGGTAGAGAAAGGGTATTGATTGTCGGCCAAAATAAAGGCAAAACCACAAAGCAAAAGATTGCCTGTAATTTCGGAAGCCCGAATCCTGAGGGATATCGCAAGGCAATGGCCAAAATGAAATTTGCCGAAAAGTTTGGCATTCCTATCGTTACTCTCATTGACACACCGGGGGCATATCCCGGCATTGGTGCTGAAGAACGTGGCCAGGCTCAGGCAATAGCTGTGAATCTTCATCAGATGTCACGCTTGAAGGTGCCCATAATATGTATTGTCATTGGGGAAGGCGGGTCAGGCGGTGCTCTTGGAATAGGCGTAGGGGACAGGCTGGCAATGCTTGAATTCGCATATTACTCGGTAATATCACCTGAAGGGTGTGCTGCAATCTTGTGGCGCGACGGTTCGCAGGCGCCTAAAGCGGCCGAGGCGCTAAAATTAACGAGTAAGGATTTGTATAAGCTCGGCTTGGTTGACTCGGTGGTTTCTGAGCCGCTCGGTGGCGCACATCGCAATCTTCACGATACCGTTTATAATGTCGAGAGATATATTGTAAAGACATTGCGAGACCTCAAACGCACAAAGCTTGAAAATTTGCTTGATAATAGATACAAAAAATTGCGTTCTATAGGCATCAGTCCTGCAGAGAAGTTACGCCGCAAAACCCAGGCAGGCAAAGAAAGAGCGAAAGAAGCACTGGAAGGCATTCCAAACAAACGAAAACGAATCCCCGCCAAGGTCTAATATCGTTGCGCGTTTAGTAGTAAAAATATCCGTGCAATTTTTAGCCCTCAAACAGTTCCACAAAGTTGCTAAAGACTTAAGAAATATATTGCAGAATCATCTTAAGATTAAGATACCTCCTTTGAGGGTATAATTGAAGTCGGTGTAGCACCATATGGAAATCGAATCGGTTGATTTGAGTTAATGTTTCTACTTATGATGATGAAAAGGCCGAGTGTGGTTTATTTACATAAAAAATAAAGGGCAGGCCTCCTTGCCCACCCTTTTTATTTAAAGATTTACAAGGTTGGGTGAAATGTCAAAGAATAAAATATCTCCACAAACTAGCCTTTGTAAATGCAATATATAAGAATTTGCCTTACATTAGCCGTAATAAAAAAAATACTCGCTTTATGTTCTTTACTATACGTTAGCAGTTTTTATTTCGCCTGGGTCTCTGCCTTCTTCGATGGCTTTTATTTTTTTAACTCTTCTTTCGTGTCTTCCACCGCTGAATTCAGTATTAAGCCAGACCTCCACCATTTTGCGCAATAATACTTCTCCAACCTGGTCTCCTGACAGGCAAAGGACATTTGCATCGTTGTGGTCACGTGAAATTTGTGCACTTAACTCATCATGACACAGTGCGGCTCTGACTTTATGTACCTTATTTGCAGCTATGCACATTCCGATACCTGTTGCGCACACTAAAATAGCTCTATCGGCTTCTTTTTTGGATATCGCCGTTGCTGCTAAATAAGCCGGATCTGGGTAATCAACCGGGTTACTGTTAATAGTACCAACATCAATGCACTCATGGCCCAGTTCGGCAACTATGGCTTTGATTTGTTGTTTCGCTTCGAAACCTCGATGGTCACTTCCAACTGCTACTTTCATATCACAAGCTCACTAATCCTTTTCTTAACGGCTGCTTCTATCATATCAGCACAATTATTGTATAACTCTTGAGGACCACCTATTGGGTCGGCAATTCCTTGACTTCCTGCTAATAAAAAACACTTACCAGCAGCCTCGTGGCTAAGAGCAATAATTCTCTCCTGGTGTATTGGCTCCATTGCAAATATAAAATCACTCTCTTCGATAAGCTCTTTGGACAATCCTTTGTTCCTGTGAGCTGTCAAATCTATTCCTTTGCCTGCACAGGCTACTAACGATCCGGCGCTTGCTGGAATACCACTCATATCCATAGTTCCGCTGGAGGTTATCTTATAACCTACTTGTTCCAGTTGGTCAACATTGCATTGAAGTTTTTCTGCCAAATATTTTCGAAATATTCCCTCAGCCATTGGACTTCGACATGTATTACCGGTGCAAACGAATAAAAATTTCACTGTTGACATTGCATCTAACTGAGATTGAGAATATATACCAAGCCTTAAAACCTCAATATTCTTTTTGCCTATTTTAACAACGGCGCTGCTTTTTTTATATTTACATGCCCCAGCATCTATTAGCATCTCAATTTTACCTGATAATTGAGCAAGAACCTCCTTGGCATCAACTGCAGGCGGTTGACCTGCCATATTTGCGCTTGGTGCAATAACAGGATTGTTTGTTTCTTGAAGCAACATTGCGGCTATTGGATTGTCAGGACAGCGAATGCCTATGGAATTATTTTTATACAGATTCTTAAAAAGTTCTTTTTCGGTAATATTTCGTTGTTTATTGATATCCGAAAAGTCTAATTCAAATACTAAAGTTAATGGACCGGGCCAGACGTTTTCTATTAGTTTTTTAGCTCTTAGATTGATCGTCGGTACATATTTGGTTGTTTCATTTTTTTGGCCGATATGTAATGTGTAGTATTTGGAAGGATCTCTGCCTTTAATATCGTTAAGTTTTGCTAATGAATCAGTTCTAACCCTGCAGGCAATTCCATAGACTGTTTCAGTAGGAAAAGCAACAAGTCCACCGTTATCAACCAGGAACGCTGCTTCCTTGATTTTCGGCAAATCAACATTTGTACTATCGAGTTTTAAAATCTTTGTCTGCATAGGTGCCATAAAATACACTATGAGATATCGAATGGCAAGATTTTCTGTTTTTCAATGAAACAATCTACCGACAATAATAATCAATTATAAAGAGTCCTATGTCGAATTAGTATAAGATTCGAGTTGGTATTAACCACACATTTCATTATTGCTTGCAGTTTCAGGTATTTCGGTATGTACAATCGATATTATCATGAAGTTATAAGGATTATACTTTCCTTATCAGGCTTGACGTGTTTTTCTGCCTTCGAGTGTGTGTATCTGCATGTAAATAAAAAAGACCGATGACTCCTCTCGGTCATCGGTCTTTACTCTTTCATTGCCCCGTGTCTCCAACAGCCATAACCTCTCCGCAATCTCTTCCAATATGGCTATAAATTTTTATTTACTGAAAGGCAATACCAACCCCAATGTCAGCACTTTCAAGTAAATTCGTGCGGTCCACTCTGACAACTTTCCCGCTTTTGATGCGGGCAAATTGCCCTTTTTCTTTTGCCAGTATTTCTGTTCGCGGAAAATTAAGTTCTACAATATGACCCGGTCTGACTGGCGCCGTTACTGGTAGCGTAATAAAAACTCCTGTTTTGCTAATATTACAACTTCGGCCATTAAAAAACCTGTTAGCTTCCGGCAACCAAACGCTAATAGGCCAGGAAACAGTATTCCGGCTATCCTTACGCTGTTCAACTAATGTTTCCATTGTCTCCATATTTCTATTCTCCATATAAAACAAAAATCCATCAATGATAAGCTTTATCGTCAATGTTAAATTGGATAGTTTAGTATATTTGGGCAAAATAATGAATTTTTGAAAAAAACTTTTTATTCTTTATGCAGTCTTACTATTATACGTTTATTATCGGCCGTTATTTTGATTCTTTTGAAGTATAATTTTGGGAAATTGTTCTCACAAATTGGAAAATACTGCAATGTGGCGGTCCAATAAGATATCAGGATTGAGGATTAAACTGGACAAACCATAAGAATAATATTCTTGACATGAAAATAACCAATCTGGTATAAATTAATAGAGATACTTATGGTTGAGTTGATGGTTATAAGCAAATTTTTGCTTACTGATAGAGTGTATCTTTAATCTGGTTCTATATAGGAGGAGATATTAAAGCGGGGCAAGAAGTTGTAGTGAATACTTTTACTTCGCTGGCAGCATATCACACTTAAATTAACAACATATTATTTTTTAGAGGAGGATTATTATGTGCAAAAAATTGATTTATTTGGCTTCCTTTGTTTTGGTGTTGGCTTTAGTAGGAACAAGTACAGCCCAAAATATTGATCCAAGCCTTGTCGGCTGGTGGTCGTTTGATGAAGGTTCAGGCACAGTCGCCAAGGACACCAGTGGGAAAAGCGTCGATGGGACATTTTTTGGCGAACCGAAATGGGGACAGGAAGGTGATCACAGAGGAATACTATTATTGGATGGAACTGAAGCTGAGCCTGAATATGTTTTTATCGATGGAAAATTTCAAGTACCGGTTTACACGATTACTATATGGTTTCGAATAGATGGAACAATGACAGAGAGTATGGATGTGTTCTCGGCTTATGCACCTGGCGTAGCGCACGGTATTCTTCTTGAGGTTCAGAATGCAGGTACTCTGCGTTATTTACACCGATATCCTCTTGGTACCGGAGGAGGAACAAATATTTACACCACAACTACATATAATGACGGATCATGGTACCATGCAGCAATGGTCAAGTCAGTGGACGCAATAGCACTATACATCAATGGGGAACTGGTGGATACAGCAGCAGATACAAGTGAGTTCAATCCTGGTGATACTTTTGGTGTTGCATTAGGAATACTTGACCACGAGAGGGCTCCTGATCGAGTTCTGGTTGGTGCTATAGATGACTTTCGTATCTACGAGCGGCCGATGTCGCAGGAAGAAATTCAGGGTATTATGGATCTCGAGCCATGGCCGTATGCCTGG
>DAOUVA010000152.1 GCA_030667885.1 Phycisphaerae bacterium | reverse complement strand
GTCATTTGAATTTTGATATTGTTTCGGATTTCGATATTCGGATTTCGAGTTTGAGCTATATAAATTCTACGAAAGAATACGTACGAATTTATAAGCTTTTTATGCAAAACAAAGCCAATTTAAGAAATGATAAAATGAGCGTAAACTTAGATATGACAAGCAATTACAGGATTTTATCTCGCTGGAAGGGCCAAAAAACAAAGCCAATTCAAACCCAATTCAAAGCCAATAAAGCCAAAAACAAACCCAATTTAACCCAAAACAAACCCAATTCAAAGCCAAACAAACCCAATTTGTCGAAAGGGCCAAAAATGCTGGAGTTTACCCTCGATGTTAGCTCACTTGCTTTGGAGTTTACCCTCGGTGTATGCCTACTTGCTTTTCTGCCGGGGGTCGGGGGCGTGGATAAGGAGCCTTACAATGATATTAATAATGCTACTCGCGAAATTTACCACCCTAAAGGGTGCCAAAATGAACGCAACCTTATATGATATAGAGGATTATGAAAATGAAACCACCCGACCATTCAAACTTTCATGCCGGCTATAGTCGTTTCAAATACTATAGTCCCATCAACAACCCCTTGCACACTTGTCGTAACATGGGCGGTATCTCTCCGGCGTTTGAATTTCGTAATATGTCCAAGCAGATACAATCTTTTGCCAGGCTCGACAACAGAACGGAACTTCGCGGAATTGATTCCGGCAAAACCCACAAAACCTTTCAGCTCATAAACCTGCTTCATAAAAAAGCTCGCAAGCTGGGCTGCCGCCTCAACCATTATTACCCCGGGCATCAATGGCCGACCGGGGATGTGGCCGCGAATCCAGAATTCGCTATCAGTTACATCCTTGTACCCCAAAAGCAAACGCTTCTCCTTTTCAATCCAAAGGATACCATCAAGATGCTGCATCTCAAATCGCTGAGGATTTACTTTGCAAATTGCTTCCCTGTCGAATACAGGATCGGCTTGAAGATCTATGGAAGATAAATCAAATAATAAGGGAGGGGGCATTATCGTCCTTAATAATAAAAACTTCCCGCGCTTCCATATTGCGTATTATCATCAAAACTGCTCATACGCAATACTTCAATGCGCTCCATACACAACGCATGACACATAATTATACAAGTATTTGACAAATACTCGTGAGGGCTATTGGGCCGATCTGATTTCAAGAACGCGATTGCGAACAACTTGAGCAGCCTGCTTTACTTGCTGCATTTGCTTGCGCACCCGAGTTCCTGCCGCCTTATTTCCACCCTCGGCCTTGCTGATATCGTTTTCAACTTCGGCAACCAGCCTTTTCAGGTCTTCATACTCTTGCATTTAAGATGCCTCCACATTTGTGTATTAAAACTGCCGTTTTTTCGATTAGAATCGCACAAAACTTAACGGTGTTTTAATGTTTTGTCAAAGAAAAATGCCTTTTTTTTAAAAAAAACGACATTTATTTTTTTCACAATTTGATGGATTTTTATGTGATTCCGGGCCGAAAAGCATCTCAAAACGAATTCTCAGCCTGTCAGATCTTCATTTTATTGGTCAGTTCCGCCACTCTCCGGCCGCAGCACTGACATTGTTTCTTTACCCGCTGGTCGGGCTTATTGATAGATACCGGCCCATAGTGGTCACCTTTAGGATCACCCTGTACGACCATGCCGCAGATAAGCATCGCCCCTAATATACCCATAATCGTAGTCTCATTACCACCACCTATATTCGCCGAACTGGTAAATGCAGCTCCCACTTTACCGTCGAGCTTGCCATGCCTGCCTACCAAATCATCTATCAACTGCTTAACCTGCGCCGCCATCTGGCCATAATATGTCGGAGAGCCGATTACTATTGCATCATAACCGAAAACATCCTGAGCTTCTACATCACCGATGGACTTGCATTCGGTCGGCAAATCAGTATCATTCATAGCCTTTGCTATTATCTGGGCCATCTCTTCGGTATTACCTGTTCTTGAGTAATAGATAACTATACCCTTTGGCATTTTTACCCTTCCCATTTTCATCAACGCAAGTAAACAAGTTTTTCAGGCAGAGGAACGTTGTTACCGAATTTATCCTCGCCATATCCCGACTCTGCCAATAACTTTATATCCTCCAGTACCCGCTTGTCCCCGATAAAGGTTGCGGTCAGTTTGGCATCCACATCGATCTTACCCATTGCCAGCAGGCGGGCTATTTCGCCGGTAATCTTTTCCAGCAGCGTCCCTTCCTTTCCAGTCGGTTCTTCCGGCAACTGCAAAGGCTGCTCGTACAGGATTAGCTTACCTCGCTCTGCCAATGTCAGTACAATGCTTCTAACGACGGGATCAATTTTGTTCTGGCCGGCCTGTTCCATTTCCCTGATAATCTTAAGATTGACGATTTCCGAGGCCAGCCACCGTCGTTTCTGCGCGTTTACCTTCTCATTAGCACGGAACAGCTCCAGCGGTGAGCCTGCATCGTAATCCTCGTCGTCCATCTGCATACGAACTTCGCTACCATAATGCAGGACAAGCTTGGAAATCAGCGTGGACGGGCGAACATGAAAACCACGATATGGAGGAACGGACACTTCGACTCGGCCAACCTCAGCGTAACGCTTGAGCATCCTATGACACAGATGCTCGGCACAATCAATATACAGACTTATGCTCGTAACGGAGTAGTTCATCAGGACCCCCAGCAGTTCCTCGGATTTTACGAGTGGCTTAAATCGAGTCGGCGAATCGCACATATCCTTATTCACATGCCGTTCATAATAGTGGGCAAATGATGTGGCCGTTTTCAGCAAATGAAAAACAACACTTATATGGCCTCTCAAAATGGGCAAGTCTGTATCCAAATCTTCTGCTTCAGTACCTGAGACGTAGGTATCGTATAATGACTGAAGATTGTGGAATCGAAGCTCAAGGCTTCGCAACATTTCCTCACTAATCGAGTCCAGAACGTAGGAAGCGTATGTTTCAGGCTTAGCCCGACTGGCAGCGCGAACATCCTTACTGTCAGCAGCCAAATTCAAAAAGGCCGTGGCAAGTAAAGTTACTGTTTCGGAGACTGTCTCTATCCTGCGCGTGCCGCAGTCATGTGGCAGTCGGCCGGTCGGCAGATCTTCCGCGTAAGATTTCTCACGTAAACTTCCCTGTGGAATCGCAAGGCCAAGCTGGCCGGACCTGTCGATCATTTGCCTTCCCGCCCGCAAAAGTATGTCGCCGGTAAACTCAAGTGCCTCTTCCGTTGCCTTGACGAAATCTCTCTCGATCGGCAAAAGCCGATACGCAGGCAATGAGTGTTGAATGTGGAGCAGCTCATAACTAACGTCAGAAAAAAGCTTCATCGTCGCCGTCAGTGACCTGAATGAACACCAGCGGCAACTGTTGCCTGCATCGTAGGCGTCGAGAAGCTCCTCAATCTGCATAGATTGTGAAAGCAACTGGCCCAGAAACGGACGTATCATAATTTTGTCATTCGTTTTGCACTCTGACAGGTGACGCGCAAGGCCAAGCAATGTCCGGGCACGTTTTGCTATCAAATCCTGAAAAGCTTTGTCAGTAACTGTTACGGAAACCATATTATTTTCATTCGCCCTTTTTCGGTAACGGCATTATGTCCGGCTCATCGAAACCTGAGGGTATCTTAAAGTCGAAAACCTTCTTGTCTATTTTTATATTGAACTCCGGCTTGAGAAATTTTATCTCGAAAACATCCTTTAGCTCTATCGGTTCAGTAGCCGGCTCGGTCGAAACCGTCACTATTTTGGCCGGAAGACCCAATTTCTTATCAATCCAGAAATCAATAGATACGTAATCATCTTTATAAATCGAATTCGGCTTAACTTCCAAATGCACTTGAATAAAATCTTCGGGCCCGGGCTTTTTTTGCTCAACTAAAGTTATCTCAAACTGCTTTTTTATATCTTCAATCCTGGAAAATCCAACCATTGGAAAATTCTTGTTAATCAAATCAAAAACATCAATCGGCTTATTCGGGTCTTGCGTATCGGTTAATTGGATATACCTGATTCCCTCCATTTCGTAGTCGATCTGAACAGCCCACATCCCTTCGAACCGGTGGCCGGGATGAGAAAGATTGGCGCCGCCGAGCACAATATATTCCTCGACGTATTTTTCTTCTTCCTCATCATCTATTGTCCTCGTTTGAAAATTTAGTCTCAGCTTTGAGCTGTTACCGATCTTGGCATAATAAAACATACCTTTCTGCAGCTTTTCTGATTCGAGCAGCGGCTGAATGAATTTATACTCAATCTGCGCCTGAATAGACATAAGCTCCGAGGTCTTCTGGTTCAACTGTTTTAATACCGTATCGACTTCATTAGTCTTTTCCTCTGTCGGCTGTTTTGTATTCGAACAATTCGGGCACTTACAAGCTACCTTGACCTCAGAAGCCAAACAAGCGTTCAGTGCCCATAACAAAATAATAACTGATTTGATAATTATCTTTTTATTCATTATTGCGAGTTCCTTTTTCTCTAATCGCTATTTTTACCATCGATTATTTCAAGTATCCGGCTGATATCTTCAACACAAAAATCCGCATGCTCGACAAATTCGCCGGCTTGACTGTGATTAGCCAGAAGCACTGCGACAGCACCCGCCGCCTTTGCACAGAGTAAATCAAAGAGGTAATCGCCTACCAGCATAGTTTCCTTAGGTTCCACGCCGAATTGCTCACATATACGCAACACACCGAAAGCATCGGGCTTAACCGGCCCGTCTTCTCGACCGATAACAATATCGAACTTCAGCTCGTGCTTTTTAGCGATAGCAAGGGCATTTTCACGCTTATTACGCGTCAAGACCCCGATATGAATACCTGCGGCACAAAGCGCCGAAAGCGTCTGTTTTGCATTGGCGTTAAGTTTGGACTCTGTTACCGCTTTTTGCTCATGATAATGAAGTATTTTCTCGGCATCCTGCCGCTGTTGAACGGTCATCTTTTCCATCGACTCCAGAAGAGGCCCGGAATCTCTGGCCAGGCCTATTTCCTCCCGAATATCGTCAAAATCAAAGAAAGGCTGGGTTATTGTGCCGTCCAAATCAAATATTACAGCTTTAATCTGCATATTTCGTACTTCGCGGATGCGTTTATACGCCCCACAATCCACTCATTTAAGTTTCACGTTTTTTACGCAGCAACTCTATAAAGTATCGGCCAGCCTGGCCTATAATTTTACCTTTACGAAGAATTATTCCGGTAGTTCTAACAAATTTTTCATTTGAAAAAGGAATTGCCTTTATTGTTCCACTGCTCAGCTCTGGAAGGACTGCCGTTTGAGGCAATATACTTATTCCTGAATTTATTTCCACCGCCCGTTTGATCGTTTCGATGTTATCGAACTCCATCACCGACCGGACAGCAACATTATAACGCTCCAGAATACTATCTATCCACGCCCGTGTGGGAACACTTTTCTCAAAAGCAATGAATTTTTCAAACTGCAGCCTGTGAATATCGACCTGCTGATCATGTGAAAACGGATGTTTCGGACTGCAGACCATAACCAGCGGCTCATCCTCAAAGTCATACACTTCGAGTCTTTTGTCTCTTTTAGGGACAGCTACAAGGCCGATATCGACATTACCGGATAAAACCAGCTCATAAATCCTGCTGGCACTAAAATATTCGATATGAACATTAACATCCGGATAGCTGACCATAAATTTCTTAACATATTCAGGCAGGGTATGCATCCCGATACTGAAAATTGCAGCTACGTTTACCCTGCTCGAAGAAGACTTACTCAAGGCATTGAGGTCGGTCTTAAGCTGTTCATATCTGTCAAGAATGTCTTTAGACGCCTGGTAAAGCAACTGCCCTGCCTTAGTAAGTTCAATAGGTCTTTTCTTGCGGTTTATCAACTGGCATTTATGAGTAAGCTCAAGTTGAGCAAGCTGCTGTGAGACCGCAGATTGACTCAAAAGGTGCTTTTCGGCGGTTCTTGAGAAACTTCTCAAATCTGATAAATCACAAAACACTTTTAGTATATCTATATGCATTATAAGCTACTCTAATAGAATGTATTAACATTAATGTCTTGTACTACACTCCTCAAATGTGATATTTTAATGGTTTACTTATGCTTTTAGCAACACAATTATGTGGCTTTTCCATTAGTTTAACTTATTTTAATAGTGGCAAAAACAATAAAAAACAAATTATGATTGTTAATGGAGATTAGTTAAATGACTGCAAACACTGTTATTAACGCCGCTTACGAACAGGTACAAAAACGTAATTCCGGCGAATTAGAATTCCTTCAGGCGGTTAAAGAAGTTCTTGACTCTTTGGGTCCGGTTCTGGAAAAACATCCGGAATATGTCGATGCCAAAATCATCGACAGGATTGTCGAGCCTGAAAGACAGATCATGTTCCGAGTGCCCTGGCAGGATGACAAGGGAAATGTCCAGATAAACCGTGGATTTCGATTTGAATTCAACAGTGCCCTTGGCCCATACAAGGGCGGACTCAGATTCCATCCTACCGTTACTGCAAGCATCCTGAAATTCCTCGGATTTGAGCAGATATTCAAGAACGCTCTTACCACCCTGCCGATGGGTGGAGGTAAAGGCGGGTCAGACTTTGACCCCAAAGGCAAGAGTGACAACGAAGTCATGCGTTTTTGCCAGAGCTTTATGACGGAGCTTTGCCGCCATATTGGTCCCGACACCGACGTGCCCGCAGGTGACATAGGCGTAGGTGGTCGTGAAATCGGCTTTATGTTCGGCCAATACAAACGTCTCCGGAATGAGTTTACCGGCGTTCTGACGGGTAAAGCACTGAACTGGGGCGGCTCACTCATTCGTACCGAAGCCACCGGATACGGCTGCGTGTATCTTGCTGAGGAAATGCTGAAAACCCGCAACGAGAGCTTCGAGGGCAAAATCTGTGCAGTCTCCGGTTCCGGAAACGTAGCACAGTACACCGTTGAAAAACTTAACCAGCTCGGTGCAAAGGCTGTCAGCCTTTCCGACTCAAGCGGTTCAATCTATGACCCTGACGGGATCGACGCTGAGAAACTGGCTTTTGTCCTGGAACTAAAGAACATAAGACGCGGACGTATTAAGGAATACGCTGATAAGTTCGGCGTCGAGTATCGCCAGGGCAAGAGACCCTGGGACATTAAATGCGACTGCGCCTTCCCAAGCGCGACCCAGAACGAGATTGACGGCGAGGATGCAAAAACACTGCTTAAGAACGGCTGTACACTCGTAGCCGAGGGCGCCAATATGCCAAGTACACCTGAGGCTGTTGAGCAGTTCCTCGCACAAAAGATATTGTACGGTCCCGGCAAAGCTGCAAACGCCGGTGGTGTTGCCACCTCAGGCCTGGAAATGTCGCAAAATTCGCTGCGCCTTTCATGGACACGTGAAGAGGTTGACGAACGCCTCCACAACATTATGATTGCCGTACACCAACAGTCCTACGACGCTGCCGAAGAATATGGTCAGCCCGGAAACCTGGTGATGGGAGCAAACATCGCGGGCTTTACCAAGGTCGCCGATGCAATGCTCGACCAGGGACTTGTATAACAAAAACAGCTTAAAGACATTTCTAAGGGCGTTTGCTTATGTAAACGCCCTTTTTTTATTGCGTAATTTTCAAGATACCGTTACAATTCGCTTCCGATGGGAAAAGACGTAAACATTGATAAAGTTGTTCGTCAGCACCTTGAGATGGAGCAGTTTTTTTCCGGCTTTTCTCTTAAGGGTACAGCCGGAACACCCGAACCGCAACAACAGAAAGAAGATGATATGACCATAGCCCAGAAAGCCGCCGAGCTTGAAAAAATAGCCGCCGAAGTTAACAAATGCCGCGAATGCGACCTGGGCTCGACACGAACAAACTCGGTCCCCGGCGAGGGCAATCCGGACGCCCGAATTATGTTTGTCGGCGAAGGTCCCGGAGCCGATGAGGATTCACAAGGCCGGCCATTCGTTGGAAGAGCGGGACAGCTACTGGATAAGATAATCATTGCCTGCGGCCTTAAACGAAGCGATGTCTTTATAGCCAATATCCTTAAGTGCCGTCCACCGGGCAATCGCGACCCTCGCGCTGATGAGATAATAAACTGCCTGCCCTATCTTCAAAGACAGATTGAGATAATTAATCCCGAAGTTATCGTAGCTCTGGGCGCCCACGCAGCCAAAACACTTTTGAACACAACCAAACCGATAGGCCAGTTGCGAGGCCAATTCCTCGATTACTATACCGGAATCGACAAACCCCCTGTTAAGCTTATGGCGACATATCATCCCGCCTATCTGCTGCGAAATTACTCGCCGGATAATCGCAGAAAGGTCTGGGAAGATATGCAAAAGGTCCTCGCCGAGCTCGGCCTGCCAATCCCTTAATACCAAACAGGATAATTTCACTCAAGCTCGCCGGTAGCCCAGATCACTAAAATTTTTATAAATTTAATGTGTAACATTTGACTTTTTGGGCCGTCTTCTATGATAATAGATGCTTGCAGCATCTCAATGCGGTTGAATTAATCTGGTTCGAGCTTTTTAGCGGAAGGAACTTGATATGAGAGAAAAAACGCTTTCCCTGAGATTCTTAACCACCGCCGGCCTTATAATCTTATGTGTTTTGGTTGTCACCGCGTTTGGCAGGAAAACTGAGCAGCTTGAATTCAATCTGGGAGAAATCTCCGTCGTTGATATTGATGAACAAATAATCGGGACATTTGTCAGAGGGCATGTTAGCGGCTGTGAGGAACAGCCCCAGGACGATGTTGAAACCTATCCTAACTTCAAATCTGAAAAACCGCTATATGGCTCGGTCTGGTTTGCAAACG
>DAOUVA010000014.1 GCA_030667885.1 Phycisphaerae bacterium | reverse complement strand
TTTTTTTGCATTGCCGTTCAACGAAAAGGTCCCGAAAGGTACTATTGAGTTTCATAAAAGTTTCTTGGCAACAGGCTAACCACTCAATTCATCGGACCCACTGGCGCGGTCCGATGATCTCGAACGTTAGGGAACGAATAACCGAACGCCATTCGTGACTGTCCCGGTGTATCCTACTATGCGTTTGCAGAGAAGATTTGCCATCGAACAGACTCAATCCGGTACAACAACATCGTATCTGGGTTCATAGCCCCGATGCCAATACTGCTCCCACAAATCCTCCAACTCTACGGCGGCTATGTGAGTATCGACGTAACTGAGATTGATGGCACGACGGTGTCTGGCGATACAAAACCTGTGCATACTGGCTACCTGGCCGTCATCGCCATCAAATGAGTTCGATGGAGGCGGATCGGCGCTCCGAGGCCAGGCGTCGACCCACATCCCATCGCCAAACAAAGGGACATCAGGTCGAGTATCAGAGAACTTCTGGTAGAAATAGCCGTGTTCCGGATTGCTCGTATCAACTTGATAATATCCGGTTGGCTGAAGCCATGAATTGATCGTGTAGCTGCCCTCAGCATAGCTTTCGCCAACGCCACCCCACCAGAAGGACCAGGACCGATTAGCGGTGCCCCGCTGCAAAGATTCGCCATCAGCCCGCTCTGTCACGGACGGGCAAATGATCACTTGCATGATACCTTCGAAGGCGGCCTGGGGATCTTTCTCGTATCGCTCGTCTCCGAGAAAGGGAGCAATCAAGTGGAACCAATAGGGGTTGCTGGGCCCACCTACGCCCATAACCTTGCCGTCATAGTTTTCTGTGTAACATACCATTGCCAGGGTCTGCTGTCTGAGTTGAGAGGAGCAAACAACTCTCTTTGTTTGCTCCCGTACTCTGCCTAAGGCGGGTAACAGAATGGCCAGAAGCAAAGCAATTATTGCAATGACAACCAATAACTCAATCAGGGTAAAACCATATCGCCTATTCATAACTCGCCAACTCCTTCCATCCAACCTGCCAGCTTTGGCAAGACTCCAACTAATCTATATATTTTCACATGACTGTCAAAAAATGTCAAGTACTATTTGTGTAGAGGAACCAGAGAATTATCATATGAATATAGACTTGAAGGGCCAATCCAGCCATTATAGTGTGCACCGCAGGCAGCACAACGCAGGTGCATCATGGGATGCTTGATGCTGTATGCTCGATTCTTGCGGAGGCAAAGTAGGAAAATCAGGGCTGTTCGAGAAACTGGCTCTTGAAGGGATTTTTCTTATTCAGGCTGGCAGATGCGGCGGCGTGTTGGTCGGAGGTTTTCATTGGTTTTGCGGGTACGGTCAGGGAGATGTTTTGCCATGATGCGGAGATTTGGCCTGGGGCCGAGTGATTAGTGATTATCCCCTGTGGATCAATTGATGCTTGATTATTAGAGGCCGGGTCTTGATCTGTTGTGTTGAGCGATAAGGCGAAGATAATGACGGCTTCGGGTATTTCGGCGAAGTTGATATCCTTTTGTTCGCCCTGATAAAGAATCACATCCAGCCATGCGGAGGTGCCATCGGAGCCGGTCTCGGTTTTTACGGGGTAGCCTTCAAAGATGACGCGGGCGACGTGGAATTCACAACTTACCGGCCCGGATGAAATCTTCATTGATTGATTAAGCTGCATCTTGTCGGGTATTTTCAGGTCGGCGATATTACCTTCGAACAGCAGGCGGAGGCGGAGGTCTTTTGCTTTGATGGTTGCGTTTTTCAAGCGGTCGAGGCTGATATGTGTATCGCCGCGGTCGGTTGCGAAGACGACGGCGCCGAGGATGTCGGATTCGTCCTGGACGGCGAAGGTGGTCGCGCAGGAGTAGTCGTAGCCATCGTGCAGGCATTGCAGGCGCATGGCTACGGGTGCGGAGCCGGAGTTCCAGTAGGCCAGGAGGGGGCGTCTCTGGTTCCAGAGGTCGCCGATATTTACCGAGCCGAGGGTGTAGTCGGGATGGAGGTATGTCGTGCCGATGATGTCGTGTTTGTCGGGTGAGTTGCGGGTGAAGGTTTCGATTTCCAGGCGGGGTTCGGGCAGGTCGGTGAAGTAGCGGAAGAATACCTGCGGGCATTCGGCGCCGATGCGGTGGGCGTCGAGAGATTCGTATGCTTTGCTTTCGGGGAGGAAATTTATTTTGTTGTTGGTTGCTCTTTGGATGAAGGCCTGGGTGCTGTCGCGCAGGAGTGTAGCGTAGCAGCGGCTGTGTGGGCCGGACCACTGGCGGGTTGGGGGGTGGAAGCGGCGGGCGAGGTGGTACCAGGCGGAACGGTTCAACTCGCGCAGGAGTCTTTGCGAGGCGGGGTCTTTGATGTGGCGGAGCATGCGGGAGAGTTCGTTTATCGCGACGACTGTATATGTGGGGCTGTTGTATTCGCGGAATGAGCCCTGTTTGAAAGTGTATTCGTAAAATGTTTTCAGGCGTTTTTTTCCGTAGTCGGTGAGTTCTGGGACGCCGAAGAGTTCGCCGGTGGAGAGCGTGACATAGGTGCCCATAATGGCGATGTTGGTATAGCCGGGGCCGACGTTTCGTCGCTTGATTGAGTATGCGGCGTGGATGATGGAGTCTTTGAGAAGCTGTTGCAGGTCGTCGGGCAGGCGGTGCATGTGGTCGTGAGCGACCTGGAGCAATTGAGTTCCCAGAAAATCCGCCCAGTTCCAATCGGGTGGTGACATTTTTTCGAGAGGTTCTTCGGCGAACCACGACCATATTCCGTAGGTGCGGCTGTTGGGGTCCTGGTCCTGAAGGGAGATGACTTTGCGGAGTATGTCGCGAGCGCGTTCGAGGCGGTCGGGATCCTGGCTGTCGAGCAGGGCGACGGCGTAGTTGATGGAGTCTCGCGGCGGGTGGACATAGCCGTCTTTTAGGGTTGTGTGGTAGCCCGGTGAGGAAAATGGCCGGCGAATCATATGCTCGGCGGGGTCGTAGCGGGCATCCTGCCGGCTGAGGGCTTTGAGGAAGGCGTCCTTTTGCTGGGGTGACGAGAACATCTCGGCGGCGGAACAGATGGCCGGGATGCACAGTAGGGTCAGCAGGGATATTATGGTTAATTTTGCTCGAAGGCAGTTCATTTGTATCGCTCCACTATATCGATATTTTTGTTGGCTTACAGGTCGGGAATTATAATATCTGAACTTCCCCGGCAAGTCCAATTATTTTGATAAGTGCCGGTGTCGAATGTCCACAGGATAGGCGGGGGAAATAGTTTTGTTCTTATCCTGCTAAATGGTATAATAGCACTATCTTGCTATGGGGGAAAAATGTCCGCCGAGAGCAAAAGAGCATAGGAGTATAAGTGTAAATGGCTGAAAAAGTATCGTTAGTAAAGCTGCTTGGTAAAGACAAGTTCGAGAAAATCGAGAGTGTTTTTCGCAGGCATTTCCAATTGGGGTTGGAGACGAGGAATATCCAGGGTAAAGAGGTCAGGCAGATGTGCAGCGGCGATTGTAATCCGGCGTTTTGCAGGATTGTCCAGAGCAGCAAGGTGGGTCTTCGCAGGTGTAACCGAGAGCGGCGGCGGAGCCTTGAGACGGCGATAGAGACCGGTCAATCTTATATATCGCTTTGCCATGCGGGTATAGTTTTGGTTTGTGTGCCGGTTATGGATAAGGACAAGGCGCTGGGTGGAATATTTTTCGGTAAATGCCTGTGGGAGCCTGTGACGCAAATTTTAATCAGGGATGTTGAAAAACGGTTAGATGGTATTGATGTGAACAGGAAGAAACTGACGGCGGCGATGCGTGAGCTGCCGTTTATCCAGGGGCGGAAAATCAACAAGGCCGCACAGTTTCTGTTTGATTTGCTGTATGAGGTGGCCGCTTTTGATCCTCGTGTTATCAGATGGCGGCGTGAGCGTTCGGAGCAGCAGTCGCAGATTGGCGAGTTTATCCAGGAGAAGAAAAGGCTCGGTACCGAGTGGCAGTATCCTCTCGAAAGCGAACGGGAGCTGATGAGCAAGGTCAAAATCGGCGACAGAACGGGTGCCAAAGAGATTCTTAATTCGATACTGGGGACGATATTGTTCAAGACTATCGGGGATTTGGGAATCCTTAAGGCGCGGATGCTGGAGCTTCTGAGTATTCTGAGCCGGTCGGCGGTGCAGGGTGGGGTGAATATTGATGTTATGTTGGAGAAGAATCTTAACTATGTGAACAAGGTGATGCGGATTAACAATCAGGAGGATTTGTGTGCCTGGATAAGCACGGCGCTGAACGAATTTATCGAGCTGGTTTATTCTTCGCAGGACGCTCGGAAGGTGAGCCAAATCCGGCCGGCAATAAATTATATCGACGCCAATTATAATAAGCCTATAGCGCTTGCCGACGTTGCCAGGGCTTCGCATCTGAGCGTTTCGAGGATGGCCCATATATTCAAAGAGCAGATGGGTATTACTATTATAGATTACCTGACAAGTGTTCGGATAGAATGGGCAAAACAATTATTGCTGGCGACGGACCAGAACTGTACGGAGATATGCTTTGAGGTCGGCTATAATAATCAAAGTTATTTTACTCGGACTTTTAAAGGGTTTGTCGGTATGACGCCGCTGCAGTTCAGGACAAAGAATCAACGAAAATAAAAGATTTCCACACCTTTATAATCGTATTTCATATTTGGGGCGGTACTTCGGGTCGGCATTGCTATGACGGTAATAGTTTTTAGACATGTGAGGAACTCTTATCTTGACAGTTTGGGGGATCCTTGGCATACTATCGGTGTTTATTGGTAATATTGAGTTATATTATATCGCTGATGTTTGTGGATTCGAAGCTCCGGGCTTTGGCGAAGGGGCAAGTTTCGCAGGAATGACACGTCACATAATCAATCTTGACGCAAAAGCAGCACCTGGAATAATGAATAGCCGGAACCGGTATTTATGACAAAGCAGATTGCTATTTTGGGTTCGACGGGTTCGATAGGCAAAAATGCTCTTCGTGTAATCGATGCGCTTGGGCCGGGTTATTCGGTTATCGCTTTAAGCGCTCACAGCAACGTAGAGCTTTTGGCTGAACAAGCCAGGCTTTATAAGCCCAAATTCGTCGCAGTTACAAATCCAGACTATGCCGGGCAGCTTCGCGAATTTCTCGGCGATCTGGATGTTGAGGTTTTGACCGGTCCGAATGGCCTGGTTGAGGCAGCGGAAATTGAGGAAGTTGATATTGTCCTTACGGCGGTTGTCGGTGTTGCGGGTCTGCCAGCTGTTTTTGCGGCGGCCAGGTGCGGCAAGCAGCTTGCAGTTGCAAACAAGGAGCCGCTTGTTGTTGCGGGCGAGCTGCTTATGAACGAGGTAAGGAACAACGGCGGGGTAATATTGCCGGTTGATAGTGAGCATTCAGCTATTTTCCAGGCTATGCAATCGGGCACTCGTGAAGAGGTCAATAAAATCATACTGACGGCTTCGGGGGGGCCTTTTAGAGGTGCCAGGGCTGAGGACATCCAGAACGTAACGCTGGAGCAGGCGCTTTCTCATCCTGTCTGGAATATGGGGCCGAAAATCACGGTTGATTCGGCTACTATGATGAATAAGGCGTTTGAAATTATCGAGGCCCGGTGGCTTTTTGATATGCCTGTGGATAAAATTGAAGTTTTGATTCATCCTGAGTCGATAATTCATTCGCTTGTCGAGTTTGTGGACGGCTCGATTGTAGCACAGCTCGGCGAGCCTGATATGTGTATTCCGATTCAGTATGCATTGACGTATCCAAAGCGAGTTGCAGGTATTGCCAAGCGGCTCCGTCTGGAGAAGATAAGCAAGCTTACATTCGAGAAGCCTGATTTAGAGACGTTTCGAGCGCTTCGTCTGGCTTATGAAGTTGTGCGGTCGGGCGGCACGGCGGCTGCGGTTTTCAACGCGGCAAATGAGGCGGCGGTAGAGGAGTTCTTGGCGGGGGGGATAGAATTTGTTACGATAGTGGAGCTTATCGAGCATTGTTTGAATAAGCATGATGTTAAGACCAGCGCATCGATCGAGGAGTTGCTTGAAGCGGATGCGTGGGCCAGAAAAGAGGTTAAATTGAAAGTGCACAATTGCACAAGGGCATAAGAGCGCAGGAGTATAAACTGTTTGCTAAATATGGAGATTATTGAATGTCGAAAGAGAAAGATTTTTTTAATAAGTATTTTCGTTTGATTGTGTTTGCAGCTGCTGTTGTGATGATTCTTTATTTTATCATTAGCAATGTCAGCGCATTCGGCAATGTGCTTCTTGTCCTTCTTGGATTCGGATCGGTTATTATGATTCATGAGTTCGGGCATTTCATTGTTGCCAAATTGTCGAATATAAAGGTTGAAGCATTTTCAATTTTTATGCCGCCAACTCTGATCGGTGTGCAGAGAAAAGAAGAAGGTATTCGCATTCGGATATTGCCTGAAATATTTCCCAAAGAAGGCGCTGATTCCGATGAAGGTGATGATTCCAATGAAGGCGCGTTAAGGATTACTATCAAGGGCAAAGGCAAGGCCAGTGAAACGGAATACCGTATGGGTCTTATTCCGTTCGGTGGTTTTGTTAAGCTGTTAGGTCAGGAGGACACCAGTACGGTGAAGAGCAGCGATGATCCCCGTTCTTTTGCGAATAAGCCGAAAAGTATTCGTGCGGCCGTATTAGCGGCGGGAGTTTGTTGTAACATTATCAGCGCGGTTATTATCTTTATGATAGTTTTTCTTATCGGCATAAATCTGACGCCTGCCGTTGTTGGTGTGGTAAAGCCGGATTCGCCGGCTTCGCGAGCAGGACTCAGAGCCGGTGATGAAGTAATTTCGGTGGCAGGCAAAAGCGACGATCTTGATTTTAGCAATATCGGGATAGCGGCGGCTTTGTCCGGTGAAGATGAAAAGGTCCCGATGAAAGTAAGGCATGAAGACGGTACTGAAGAGGATTTAGAGCTTGTTGCAGAGCTTTTGCCGGGTAGTCAGATGAGAGCATTCGGCATTGAGATACCGATAAGTTTGACTGTTGCACGGCTTAGCGAAGATGGCGCCAGCGATTTGTTTTCCAAGACGGGCTTTCTGACCGGCGATAAAATCAAGTCTGTTGACGGCAGGGAGGTGCAGAGCTTCTGGGAGTTGAGGGAAGTGATTCAGGGCAGTCTTGTTCCGGAAGTAGCGTTGTCTGTTGAGCGGATGGGGGACTCGGGAGAAACAGAGGTGGTTGCATCGCAAATTGGACTGGATTTGATTTTTGCCAGCAGCCATGGTATTGAGTCTGAAAGCAAGCTTTACCATATTTATTCCATGGTTCCTCGTTTGCGAATAGGCGTTGTTTCGGACAAATTGACTTCCGGGGCTGAGGATAGTGAGTCTTCGTTGCAGTCCGGTGATATTATTTTAGCGATTGGCGATATCGAGAATCCCACTTATAGTGAGATGCGCAGTATTACTGAATCGTCCGAAGACAAAGAACTGCCAATCCAGGTTCTGCGCAGCAGTGCCAGCGGTGCCGACAAGACTCTTACGGTTATTGTTACGCCTAAGAAACCTGCCGGTAGCGAAAGGGTTGTTATTGGAATTGGCGTTGTGCTTGATGCTGAGCATCCGATTGTCGCCAAGATTATCGACGCTGAAGGCGTGCCGGATAAATTGGACATTCCGCGCGGTGCTGCGATAACGGCGGTTGACGGGGCGCCCGTTTCAAACTTTTACGAAATAATCAGAGAAATCAGGCGATACGACGGTGAGCGCATCACGATTAACTGGCGTGTCGATGAGCAGATAGCGGGCAGCGTTGCCTTGAATGTCGATAACAACGGAGAGGGTATCACCGTTAAATCTGATTTTGCTGAAATAATTCCTTTTGATGATTTGAAAAGATCTTACAAGGCCAGTGGTCCCATCGATGCGATTGTGATGGGTTATAGAAGGACAGTAATGTTCGTTGCCCAGACCTACGTAACATTAAGGCGTCTGATTGGCGGGCTTGTCAGTCCCAAGAACCTTATGGGGCCTGTCGGCATTATCTCACTGAGCTATCGCATAGTGGCCGAGCAGCCATTGATTTACTACGTCTATTTTCTTGGTCTTATAAGCGCGGTAATTGCGGTGTTTAACTTTCTGCCATTGCCGCCCCTTGACGGAGGGCTGGTTGTTCTTTTGTTGGTTGAGAAAATCAAGGGTTCGGCGCTCAGTGAACGTGCTCAGGGAATCATAGCTTATGCAGGCTGGGCACTTATTTTGACGCTTATTCTATACGTAACTTTTAACGATATTGTCAGAAGTTTTTTTAGCTGAGCAATGCCGGTGTAAGAAAGGATACGAAGATTTTGGAATTGTTTCCTGGACAACTATCTGCGCAGGCCTTTGGCAAAGATATATTCAGTACTCTAAAAGACAATGACAGCCGGGTCTATGAGTTAATAACGAAAGAGTACGAAAGGCTGCAAAGCAGCTTGCAGCTTATCGCGGCGGAGAACCAATGCTCAAGAGCGGTTTTGGCGGCTCTCGGCTCGGTCATTCAGAATAAGACAACGGAGGGTTTTCCGGGGGCCAGGTATCATGGTGGATGCGAGATTGTTGACGAGGTGGAAAGGCTGGCGGCGGCAAGGGCCAGGGAAGCCTTCGGTGCCAAGTACGCAAATGTCCAGCCCCATTCGGGGACCGGCGCCAACCAGATTATCCTTACGGCAATATTGGGCAGGGGCGATAAGGTATTAAGTCTCGGCTTGGACCAGGGGGGGCATCTCTCGCACGGGGCAAAGGTTTCATTCAGCGGTAAATTCTTTGATATAGAAAATTATTATGTGGATAAGGAAACCTTTCTCCTGGACTACGATGCCATCGGCAGGCAGGCGCGCGAAGTCAAACCGAAGCTGATTATATGCGGAGCGTCGGCATATTCGAGAACGATTGACTTTAAGAAATTCAGAGAGATAGCGGACAGTGTCGGTGCGTATCTTTTGGCGGACATTTCACATATAGCCGGATTGATGATGGCCGGCGCTCATCCGTCTTGTGTGGATTATGCGCACTTTACAACGACAAGCACGTACAAGCCGGGCGGGCCCAGAGGCGGGCTGATAGTGATGGGCAAAGACTACGAGAGCAAGATTAAGGTCGGAGGCAGGGACATAGCTTTGTGGGAGCATATTGAAAAGACGACGTTTCCGGGGATGCAGGGGACACCTTATTTGAATAACGTTGCGGCCAAGGCGGTTTTTTTCAAGGAAACACTTTCCGATGAGTACAGGGCGAGACAATTCAAAATCATAGACAACGCAAAGGCGCTTGCGGGTGGTCTGGCGGGTCTGGGATATGATGTAGTAACCGGGGGGACTGACAACCATATGGTGTTGGTAAATGTTGGTAATCTGAGAGAGGGCCTGACGGGATTGGCGGGGCAAAAATGCCTTGAGGAGTGCGGTATAATTGTCAATATGAACAGACTGCCTTACGATAAGAAGAGTGCTGCGATTACCAGCGGTGTGAGGTTAGGGACGCCTATTGTTACGAAGAATGGAATGGGACCAGTAGAGATGGGTAGCATATCGGCGCTGATAGATGTGGTGCTGAAGGAAGTAAAAGTGAAATCAGACAGCGAGTACGAGATAGACAAATCTCTACGGGACGAGGTCAGAGTCAAAGTGAAACAACTTTGCGGCAGGTTTCCTATGCGTTATTGATCGGCGGATATGGTGGAGTCTTTAGTCGTTTTGGGAAATTGCAAATTATTAATTCCCTCTTGGTTTAATGGGCATCAAGGCCCTACATTTCGCTCATACTGGCGTAACGTGTTCCACCATAGGCACCCATGTTGAGCCGACCACCATTTGGCGTGGGTTCAGTGGCTGTGTTAACCGCCGGGTCGCCGCCGTCAACGCAGGGGCTGGTAAGTTTGTCGAGGACCCATATATCATGGTCCGGCCAATATCGCCCATACTCGGACAACAAATGATAGTCACCGTTATCCGGGTCAGCCAAGAGCGGGTCTGCATCGATGTTATTTTCACCTGCAGCTGCTTCTTTTAAGCAACTATAACGCACCCGGCACCCGTCCAGATTACTGTTAGTGTTACCCCATAATATACAATTGCTGATATCCGGTTGTGCGTCGGCATAGGCATTGATGCCGTATTTGTTGTACACTACTGTTACATTACTTATAGTCGGCGAAGTGCCTGCAATAAAGATAGCCATGAAACTGTTTCTTATTACAAAATTCTTCAGCACACTATCAGGGCCTTCACCATTGGAAAAACAAACTGTGAAATCATCAGGATTCTCCAGTACAGGCACACCGGCAACACCGACGAGACCCTGGAGTGTTATTGCCTTACCTTTGAAATCGATTATTTCGGTGTAAACCCCGGGATAGACCAGGATTGTTGATTCATCCTTTGCGGCATCAATGCTCTTCTGAATAGTTGCGAAAGCTGTTTCGGGACTTGTGCCGTTATTTAAGTCATTGCCGTTGACGGCATCGACATAATAGGTATCGGCGTCGGAGATATAAGAAACATAAATATCCGCCATATCGTTCTCCGACCATCGTGCGAAGTAAAAAGATGTTCCATCACGACTCGGAGATGGATAAAAAAGGTAATCTCCCGGTGAATCGAAAAAGGACAAATGCTCTGGATTATCAAAGTGAGTATCAAGAGATTCTCTTGTTGCTCTGAACAATTGACCGGTTCCATTACGTTCGGAATCAAAGTACAGTGTTAGTCCGTCAGATGAGATGGATGGATGAGCATCCTGCTCAGTACTGTTTATTTCTGCGAGATTGATAAAATTTGTAAAAGGTGAGTTTCTATTGTGTCTGGTTGCCATCCAGATATCATATCCTCCCAGTCCACCTGGAATATCACGGCCGGTGAAAACAATCGTCAATTCATCTTGAGTCAGGGAAGGATTGGAGACATCACCAAGATTGTACAACGAACTAATATTGTTACCAGGTTTCCATTGTTCATCAATTGTTGACCTTTTGGTGAATTTGATTCTGCGTATAGATCCCTCAGTTCTATAATAATACATCCTTAGGTTGTCCGCAGAAACCCAAGCATAATCGACATGTCCAAGGGAATAATTCAGAGTACTTATTTGTTCTACCGAAGTAAATGGTGCAAAAGGATCCGTACGTGTTGCCTGGTAGAGGCGGCTAAAGTGCCTTCCTGGTTCGTCCTGTCTGGAGAAATAAAGTGTCAGTCCGTCAAAAGATAAAAACGGTGCCCTGTCGTGGGAATCAGTATTTATTTCAACTACCGGCACCGGCTCTGTCCAGGCTGCCAAATTCGAGCCATAGAGAGCCAAAAGAGCAAATCCTACAGCAAATAAGAAATTTCTTCCCGCCTTCATAGTTCCAACCTCCATTACAGTAATACAAACGCAAAGACTCTCTGCATACGTCTGCGTATTAAAAAGCTCTCAAACTCATCTCACTAATCTATTATCTAATGATCTATTTTATAGTATGTGAACACAGTTTTCAATCAAGCTATTCGGTTTTTCTCGGATTTTTCACCAATAAGGTCATCAGTTCGGAAAAATAAGCCGATTTCCTGCTCAATTTTCGAATTTTGCATATATGTCCCCGACAGTTTTTTTGCTGCATAGAGATTCAAGTTCCTTACGCATTTGCTCAGCCGTACACCACTTTGATAGAACAAAACTTGTTGGTTTGTTCTCGAGACAGTAGTTAAATTTGGCCGGGCCGATTTTTGAGAGATATTCCACGCAATTTATGGTCGATTCCATGAATTCCGGTGTGAACTCGAAACAGATCGTTTTGATTGGCTGGGAGAGACCTTTTAGAGCTTGGTACTCATATCCCTCGACGTCTATTTTCATAAACGCCGGTTTGCCGTATTGTGATATCAAATCGTCCAGAGAAACTACGGAGACCGTCACCGTTTTATCCCAGGTACAGCTGGAATATCTTCCACTGGCTTTAACAGTTTCCACCCAGTTCTTCGAGAGTGACGAAAGCGAGTGTGAGTCACAAAGCATCATCTCCATCTGGCCTTTTTTTTCGCCGACCGCTTTTGGAACCAGGACGACCCTGTTGTTGTTCCCATACTTCTTTTTGAGTTGAGCCATGCAGTGCTCTTGCGGTTCAACAGCTATCACCGTAGCTTCCAACTTCAGAAAGACTTTGGTTCTTCGACCGACATTGGCGCCTACATCAAAGCACAGGTCTCCTCTTTTGACAAACTGTGAATAAAACTTCGTATAATCTGCTTGTGCCCCCTCCAGCCATTTTTTGAGGTCCACAACCGGGTCATAGAGATGACATATTCGCAGGAATTTTCGTACTACCCTATTCACCAGGTTCTCCTTTCAAATATAATGTTCCGATTCATTTTGAAACAATCTCCTTATCTTTGGCCCTGTTCTTCGGCGCTGTGGACCTTTTTGGTTTCTAATGCCCAATATAGTTGGAATAACGCACCGATAATTGCCACAAAAACCAGCGAGGAGAACAATATCATCGACATCAGCAGCGCCTGTGGTTTTTCCACGCCGTATGGCGCCAGCAGCACGACCAGCATCGCTTCTCTTACGCCGAGATTAGCTATCGATACCGGGAGTCTTCCTAAGATGTATATCAACGCGCACAGCCAGACGAAAGTTCCTATTGGCGCATTTACGTTTGCGGCCCTGGCGGAAAGAATATATACGATGACCCCGCCGATAAGTGTATCGATTATTGAAATTACGGCAATTCTGAGATGAAATCCGGCGCCGGCGGTCTGGAAAGTTGCTATTTGGTCGAGTACCTGCAGGCCTTTCTGTTGTAGTTTTGCCGGTAAGGATCTGAGCAGGATTGCGATGCTTTTCGTGATTTTGCCGCCGGTCCGGCTGTTCAACAGCAGAAAAGAAACAGCTATTATTGCACCGAGTAATATTCCGCAGACAACAGGGAAAAACCGATGATTTGTTGTATTGGATATTGACAGTGACGCGGGGTTTGTGAACATTAAGGCGGCAAGTCCGAATACCATCATTATGGTCATTATCATCCACTGGTTGTATATCATACTGCAGAGGACGTTGCTTGATTTTCCAGTACCTTTTTTGAGGATATACCACTTTACGCCCGTGCTGAGTATTCCGGGTAAAATCAAACTGTAAAGGCACGTAACTACTGTTGCACTGAATATTGTTGAGGTGGAAATGAGACAGCTTTGTTTTTTCAGGATGAGCCGCATCTTCATCGAGCGAATCCAGAAAAGTATTACGGTAAAAATCCAGACGGCGATCAGGAACTGCCACCTTGCCGATTTGATAGTTTGCCGGAACTGCTCGAAGTCAACCTGGCTGAAGACCCATATCAGCAAGCCGGCAGTGATGAGAATTCTTATGAGAAGTTTGATTATTTGTTTGGCGGTTGCAGTCATATATTGTTTTGGATTAGCCGGATTTTTGTCCAAGGATCAGCACTCTTCTCAAGAATGTGATTTGCAGCTTATAAAGCTTGTGCAACAGTTTGCTCTTTGGAAACATCGTGTCGAACCAACCAAAAGGTAACCATGATGCCAGGATTGAAATCAAATAGCCCAGCACCCCTGAGAAAATGGTGCACTGATAGCGTCCGTTAATATCCTCGAATCCTGCGCTTATCAAAAGCCCCTCCAATCTTCTCCAGGTAGTGATATAATTGTGGCTGAAGTCACCTATGAAAAAATGATGTTTCCAGTTTGCATAATCCGGGACGTAAATCACAAATTTGCCGCCCGGATTCAGCAGCTTATATACATCTTTGGCAAGTTCCAGCGCGCTCGTCATCGTATCCATGTGTTCCATAACACTGTTCATTACCACTACATCGAAAGTTCGCCCCATTTCCGGAACAGGCGGTACGACATTTCTCATCACATTTATACCGCGTTTTTGCAGGTTGCCAGCCATTTGTTCGTTTGGCTCAATCGCCCAGTAATCAACGCCCTGGTTAAGACAGATATCTGCAAAGATACCTCGTCCGGGACCTATTTCAAGCGCACTAGATCCCTTTGGTATCTGTGCAAACTCAAAAATTCTTTTCGACACAGTAACCACCAACCACCCACCCAATCTGGTGTGCTTGTCCTGGCTGTAGTGGTCGTAGAATGTAGTCTTCTCTTCTGTATTCATGTTCATTTATTACCCAGCAATTCGGTCGATACTTCCTAATCTTATTTCGGCCAATTCATACCCAGTCTCTCGTTTTTAGTCAAGAATATACGGATAAAAAAAGATTTCAGTCCAAGTCATAAACCACAACACTTCATATTGGTTAAATCCTCTTTAGGACAAACCTTAATTCCTTTCCCGCATCCGGCCAGTTTTTTTTGATGTACCGTTCGATAAGACCAGCTAACTTATTGTTTGCAAAGAAACCTAAATGGCAGTATGTTTCAGATTCGACGAGTTCGAATTTACTGAATACAGTTGTGAGAAGCTCTTTCAGGGCGAAACCGCTTTGGGCGTGGAAGTCCACAATTTGTTGTATCTCAGTACCCCTGAGGTCGAAATCGAGTAAATTTTCGTTTCTCATTTGTTGGGATATTTCAATAAGCATTTTATTTCGACGTCGATAACTTTCACTGACTTTGCTGAGTATCGCTCTCATGAACTTTTCCATTAACGGTATGCTCTCGGCAATCCTGAAGAAAATGGCCTTGGGCCGGAAAAGAACTTTGGCAAATCCGCGGAGAACGCTTCCGTGAAATGGCAATCTCAGGTCTTTGTTCGGCTCATGAGCTACAATTAAAAGGCCTGAGGGTTTCAGGATGCGTTCACATTCCGCCGCGAAACAGTTCAGATCAAAAATGTGGTGCAGAACCGAATTAATCGTTATGACATCTATTGAATTATCAGGTACCGGTATCAGGCCATCATCAATTTTATGAAAGGAGCAATTACAGCTTACAGAGATTTGCTTTAGTTTGGTTTGGCATATTTTCAACATTCTGTCGGAAACATCGCAGCTAACGAGAGAATCTTCTTCCTTTAGGCAGGGGCCAATTATCTCAGGAACAAAACCAGTCCCTGTGCCATAATCAAGACAGGCTATAGGTTCTTTTTTCATAAGATATTTATTTGTTATATTTTTCCAGAAAATCTGTTCATAGTTCAGGATTTCGTCATGCCGTTTGTCATAACAAATATTTTCCAAATTGTGATAAGTTTCGTTGATTTTCTGCACCAGCTTGGAATCCAACTGCTGCAGAATTCGCTTCGACAATTTCATATCATTTTTCCTAAAATCAATGTTGCCCGGTCTTCGAAACATTTCTGCTGTATTTTAATGTCCAATGGTCCCATAGTCAGGCCTCCCCAATTGATTGGCGTATGGTTTTCAGCATAGTATTTGCACATCGTTCCCAGGAGAATTTTTTCGTTTGCTGGAATCCTGCGTATACAAGTTCCTTCTGCAATTTGGAATCAGACAAGACTCGATAGATGGCCTGAGCAATATCTGTCGTATCAAGTGGGTTGACAAGGATAGCAGCGTCACCTGCAACTTCAGGTATGCTGGTAGCGTTTGAAGCGACCACGGGACAGCCGCATTGCATTGCTTCGAGAACCGGCAGGCCAAAACCTTCATAAAGTGAAGGATAAATATAAGCACCTGCTAAATTATAGAGGACGGGCATATCCTCAGACTCCACATACCCTAATTGGTTGATTCTATCACCAAGATTTAACCTATGCATAGCCTGGTAAACGGGTGAATCTTTCCACGATTTTGAGCCGGTCAATACCAAATTATGGGGAATCTTTTGACAAATCTGAGAAAATGCATTTAGAAGTCCGGCGATATTTTTTCGAGGCGATAATGAACCAACGTATAGGATAAAATTATCGGGGAGTTTGTATTTTTGTCTGACAGCCTGCAGGCAGGATGTGTCTTTTATGGGACGATAGATTTTATCAGCCGCTTCATAAGTAACTGTTATCTTTTTCGGGTCACAATTAGTAAGGCGAACAATGTCTTTTTTGGTATTTTCGCTGACGGCAAAGACACCAGCAGCTTTTCGAACTGAATTTGGGATCATGGTTCTAATATATATAGTATCCAAGATGGGGTAGGAATTCAATTTACGGTCAAAATAAGCCAAGTCATGGATAATCGCGTAAGAAGGGCAGTTTATGAAGAATGGTATGATGTTTTTGGGAAAGATAGCGGCATCGATTTTCAGCTTATGCAAAATTTTGGGAAGGCGGACAAAATCCCACCATATTCTATTATTTCCTTTTATTACGATTTCCGAGCAGTCAGGTGCAAGTCCCCGGAATTTTTCCTGGTTGTGAATTACAAAAAGCTCATCATCGCCCCGCAGTTGGGCCAAAGCTGGAACCAAGGATTTTATTAGCTGGTGAACACCGCCAGATGGGATGCTCAATCCCCGTGCAGAAAATGCAATTTTCATAACTTAGCTTTCTTTGT
Organism: Phycisphaerae bacterium; assembly: GCA_030667885.1. Classification (GTDB taxonomy): domain Bacteria; phylum Planctomycetota; class Phycisphaerae; order Sedimentisphaerales; family Anaerobacaceae; genus NIOZ-UU13. The sequence goes on along the minus strand of DAOUVA010000014.1, from coordinate 2,805 downwards.
GTAGTTCCTATTGTAAAGCAGCATATACTGATATGCAATAGAGCTCCAGTTGAACTTTTCTGCCTGCTTTCCTGCCGCGATGGACATTTGATTGCGGAGGTGCCGGTCATCGATTAAATTTTTTATTGCTTTGGCGATTTCTTCGGCGGTTGCATTTTCTATCACAAGGCCGTTTTCGGCAATTAACTCTTCGGTGCCCTCGCAGCGGGCGGCAATTATCGGCAAACCTGAAGCCATCGCTTCGAGCATTGCATTGCTCATACCTTCCAGCTTACTGGCACTTATAAAGATGTCGTTTTGGCCGTAAACCCGGGGCATATCTTCGGCGTCGATTCTACCTGTTATCTCGATAATGTTATCGAGTTGTTTTTCGTTTACAATCTGTTTTAGTTTCGGTTGCATTTGTCCGCCACCGACTATCTTGAGAAAGATTTGGCAGCCCTGCCTGCTGAGAATATCAACAGCGTCTATGAGAATTTCCACACGCTTGGTAACAGACAGCCGGCCGACGGTAAGAAGTTTGAGATTCTGTGTTTCCGGAGTGGTCCCGGAGGGGCTGAATCGTTCCAGGTCAACGCCGTTTGGAATAACGTCAATGGTTGCCGACGGCATAAACTTCAGGGCGCGGTTTTTCAGACCTTCACTGCAGGCCACCAGGACGGAGGCTTTTTTCCAGATGGCGCGGAAGGCCGGGCCGAGAATTTTATAATCGAGTTTCAACCTTGCATGTTCCCCCGGGACATCGGAACCACGCAGTGAAATAATATAGGGCAGTTTATGGCTACAGCGATAAGGGAGCCAGCCGGTAGGGAAGCCGGAAAACGCGTGGGCAAAATCATAATCATTTTCCCGCAGAAGCCTTCTGTAATGGAATCCGGCTTTGAATAGCCATTCGAGTACCTCGGTCTTTCGCCAGTGGTGCAGTTGTTTTTTATGGAGACCGACTTTGTATATAGTTATATTGTCCGCGAACTTTTCTTTAAGCAGGCCCGGCTTTGGGGCGGAGGTTAAGACATCGACCGTCAAGTCGCTGTTGCCTGCGTATTGCTGCAGGAGACACCGATGTGCGTTTGCTGCTCCGCCTCCGATGGGCGGAAACTCATAATTAAGCATTATTATTTTCATTTTATTTGTTCGGCGTTTTGCGGGCGATAACATACAAATTTGTTTGCAGCGCAAGAGGCAGACGGCAGAAGTTTATATGCTTGAAGATTTCGCTTATCGGGCCAAGTTTTTTCCTTAGCTTGTTCAGAGTGAATTCGTTGACAGGATTCATTTTAACGAATTGTGTTTCGAAACCGTGCCTTGAGAACCGCCGTTTCAATTGGCCTGGCGTATGCAGGGAAGGATGCGCCCGCCGCCATTTAAGAGATTTATGATAGAGAGTTTCGAAAATTACATTACTATATTTATTAGGTGTCTGGAGAAGATATAGACCATCCTCTTTGAGGACACGATGGACTTCGCTTATGTGACGATCCACTTCGGCAATATGCTCGAATAAATCGAAGCTCAGCACGACATCGAATGCGTGGTCTTCGAATTGCAAAATTTCCGCCGGCTGAACCTGGAGTTTGATATCACCATATTTTTTCAGTCCGTAATCAATCGCCTTGCTCGATATATCCGTACCTGTGATATCATATCGGCGTCCGCTCAGCTCGGAGACTATGCTGCCGATACCGCAGCCGATTTCCAGAATTCTGTCATTCGGCTTGAGCAGATTAGTTTCTTCGAGGAAGTCCAGATTGGTTCGCAGGTTTCCGCGTTGTTCCTTTCCCGCTTCGAGTTCCGATCCCCAGCCCCGGTCATAAAATTCCTGCTGCTTTGTAAGCTCTTCGTCCATTGGTCTTCACTATCGGGTTGATGCTTAGTATGTTTATTTGCGCTGAAAGAGAATATTGGCTCCGAACGGCTGCTGAACGATTTGATAATTATTCATAACATACTCTCTGAACGGTTTCATCGCCTCATATCTAAAGGCCTCGGCGGGCTCTATTTGTTCACGGAGCATGTTGGCATACATCTGGTCATACTGGCTGACAATTTGTGGAACAGAGGGCAGAAATCCTTTCTGAGTTTGAGGCCATAATTCAAGCGGCGGTCTGTCCCAGGGGAAGTGTCTCTTGTGGGTGTCAACTATGAACTTCGGGGGCTCTTTTTCAAATGCCTCCAGTATCTCACTGACCCTTTCTGAAAGGACCTGTGGTGTGAGAGTATGCATCGTTCCTTCGAATGCTTTTGGTGTGGGGCTTAATCTCTGGGCTGCGACATATATTCCCGGGACCCAGCCCCAGACGTAGATTTTATCGTTCTCTGTGGAGTTGTTTTGTATATATTGTCCAGCCATCATCCAGGGATATTGTGGTTTGCGAGAAATTTCATTCAGCTTCTGGGTGTAGCCTCTTTGTTTTTTCGGATTGGTGTAAGCCATGCCGGAGTGTGCGCTCTTTGTGATGCCGAAGAATATATGCTGAGAGGCAATTATCATCAGTATAAAGCCGACAATTCCGGTTATTACCCAGGCGGGTTTGTATGAGGTGCTCTTTAGTTTGTTATGATAGATTGCTATCATGTATCCGCTCAACATTGCGGCCGAAGCATTTAACGGCAGGTAATACTGCTCGTAGGAACGCGGACTTATCCACACGAACATCATATCCAGGAGCCACCATACGGCGAAGAGCAGGACAAAGCGGTGACAATCGATTGTTGTGGGGTTTTTTGATTTGTTGAGTTTAGCGGAGATTATACTGACGATTCTGATGATAATTGACCCGAGAGCCAGAGCTATGGGCAGTATCA
>DAOUVA010000305.1 GCA_030667885.1 Phycisphaerae bacterium | reverse complement strand
GGTTCATTCCTGGAGCAATAGACCAATCTCACCTCGCGGCATTGACCGGCCTAAGGAAACCCCGCCTGTACCTGAGGGGCTGGACTGGGATTTATGGCTTGGCCCGTCGCCGCAGCGGCCTTACCATCCCTGCTATCTGCCTTTTAGCTGGCGCGGCTGGTGGGACTTTGGAACGGGAGTTTTAGGCGATATTGGTTGTCATCAGTTCGCTCCGATTTTTCGGGCTTTGAAATTAGGTTATCCGACATGTGTTGATGCCTGCTCCAGCGGAGTGAATTCCGAAACGGCGCCGCTGGCATCTATGGTTCGTTATGAATTTCCTTCAAGGTACGATTTTCCTGAGTTGGAGCTGACCTGGTATGACGGTGGACTGATGCCAAAGCGGCCAAAAGAGCTTAAAGAAGGTCTGCGTTTCGGCAATGCCGATGACAATCTGTTTGTGGGCGATAAGGGCAAGATGCTGGGCCACAGACTATTGCCGGAATCAAGGAATCAGGAGTACGGCAAACCTCCGAGGATTCTGTCTCGTTCGCCGGGTCATCATAAAGAGTGGCTCGATGCGTGCAAGGGCGGCCCGCCGGCCGGGTCAAATTTCGATGTATCAGGGCCAATGACCGAGGTGATTTTATTGGGTAATATTGCCCTGCGCATGGGGCAGAAGTTATACGAGAAGGGTCTTAAACTGTATTATGACGGCCCGAATATGAAGATTACCAACTTGCCTGAAGCAAACAAATACATCCACAGCAAATATCGTGATGGGTGGACCTTGTAGTTTAAGTTTAGGTTGAGCAGGTGATAATGTACTCGCTGATTTTACGAGCGATGGGTAAGAATCAATTTTAAATACAAGAGGAATATTCTTATGAAAAACCGCAAAAAGCCAGAGGAAGAACAAAACAAAAAAATATCTCGACGTGATTTTATGGGTGCTGCCGCGGCAGCAACGGCGTTCACAATTGTCCCTCGGTTTGTTCTGGGAGGACAGGGTCATATTGCTCCGAGTGAGAAGCTTAATATAGCCGGTATTGGCGTCGGAGGCCAGGGTGGCGGCGACATTCGCGCGTTAAGCAGCCAGAATATTGTAGCTCTGTGCGATGTGGATTGGAGACATGCGGGCGGGACATTCAAGCGTCATCCCAATGCGAAAAAATACAAAGATTTCCGCATAATGTTAGATAAAGAGGACAAGAACATCGACGCAGTGGTAGTCGCTACGCCGGACCACGTTCACGCGGTTGCGTCAATGGCGGCCATCAAGAGAGGCAAGCATGTTTATTGCGAGAAACCACTAACGCACACCGTATATGAAGCGCGTATGATAGCCAAAGCGGCCCGCGAGCACAAGGTCGCTACACAAATGGGAAATCAGGGCCAGGCAGGTGAGGCAAACCGGCTGACGAGCGAATATATCTGGGCCGGTGCGATAGGGCAGGTGCGTGAGGTACACGTATGGACAGACAGACCTTTGAATGGTATTAACGCTGTGTATTGGCCTCAGGGTGTGGGCAGGCCGAAGGAAACTCCGCCGGTCCGTGAAGGGTTGGACTGGGATTTGTGGCTTGGCCCCGCACCGAAGCGTCCGTATCATCCATCTTATGCGCCTTTTAAGTGGCGCGGCTGGTGGGACTTCGGAACAGGAGCGCTGGGAGATATCGGCTGTCATAGTATTGATCCTATCTGGCGGGCACTGAAGCTCAAAAGCCCGATCAGCGTCGAAGCGAGCTGCACATTAGTTAACAATGAAACATATCCGGTTGCGTCGATGGTAACTTACCATTTCGATGCTCGCGGGGACATGGCACCGGTCAAGATGACCTGGTACGATGGTGGATTACGACCGCCGAGACCGGATGAGCTTGAAGAAGGTCAGCAGTTTGGCACAAACGGTACGCTGTTTGTCGGCGATAAGGGGAAAATGTTCGGATACACGCTGTTGCCGGAATCGTTAAGGAAAGAGTTTGGCAGGCCGCCTAAGGTTCTGGACCGCTCGCCCGGTCATTATCAGGAATGGATAGATGCGTGTAAGGGAGGCAAGCCTGCGGGTTCTAATTTTGACCATGCGGGGCCGCTGGCTGAGGCGGTACTTCTGGGCAACGTTGTGCTGCGCCCGGAAATAAAAAAGGAGCTGACGAATAAAAGTCTGCTTTGGGACGGGCCCGGCTTTAAGTTTACAAACATGCCTGAGGCTAATAAGTACCTACATACCGAATATCGCGAGGGATGGAGTTTGTAGTTTCGATTAGATGATTAATGTATCACTCGCTTATTATGCGGGTAACCGGATATTAGAGGAATATTGTTATGAACAATAGTAAAAAACTGAGCAAAAAACAAAACAGAAAAATATCGCGTCGTGATTTTATGGGTGCCGCAGCGGCGGCAGCGGCGTTCACCTTTGTTCCCCGGCACGTCCTGGGAGGCGCCCGTTATACCTCACCGAGCGAGAAGCTCAATGTAGCCTGCATCGGCGTATCTGGTATGGGCGGCAGTGATGTTAGTCAGATGAGAACGGAGAATTTAGTAGCATTTTGTGATGTTGATTGGAAACATGCAGCCGGCACTTTCAAACGTTATCCGAACGTGAAGAAGTATCGTGATTTCCGCAAGATGCTTGATAAAGAAGGCAAAAATATCGATGCTGTTACCGTATCGACGCCGGATAATATCCATGCTGTCGCTGCTATGCGGGCAATCAAGATGAGCAAGCACGTCTATTGCCAGAAGCCATTGGCGCATGATGTTTTTGAAGTTCGTCAGCTTACCGAGGCGGCTCGAAAGTATAAAGTAATGACGCAGATGGGAATCCAGATTCACGCTGAAGACACCGTCAAAGTTGTTGTGGAGATTGTTAAGTCAGGGATGATTGGCAAGGTGCGGAAGGTGGATATCTTTAGCGATAAGAACTGGGGCGGCGGTACTCGTCCTCAAGAAGGGCAGCCAGTACCTGAGACGCTCGACTGGGACTTGTGGTTAGGCCCGGCCCCGTGGCGGCCTTATCATAAAACTTATGCGCCCGGTAACTGGCGGCGCTGGTGGGATTTCGGTACAGGGACGTTGGGTGATATGGGCTGTCATATAATAGATCCGGTTTTTTGGGCGCTCGACCTGAAATATCCAATAAGTGTCGAAGCTCATCCTGGTAAATTTAACAATGAATCTTATCCGGAAGCGACAGTTGTTCGATGGGAATTTCCTGAACGGGGTAATCTGCCGCCGGTTACGGTAACCTGGTATGACGGTGATAACAGGCCCTTCCTGCCGAAAGAGCTTGAGCCTGGGCGCAAGCTGCCCGGTCAAGGCGGATTGTATTACGGTGAAAAAGGTACCATAATGGCCCCGCACATGGGCGGTCCGAGGCTGATACCGGAGTCCAAGATGAAGGGCTTTAAGGTAGAACCGTTTTTGCCGAGGGGAGTGAATCACTATCAGGAATGGATCAGGGCGTGTAAAGGCGGCCCGAAGCCTTCGGCGAGTTTCGATTACTCAGGACCTTTGAGCGAAACTATACTGTTAGGTAATGTGGCGGCCCGTGCAGGCCGGAAATTATTCTGGGATGGGCCGAACTTCAAAGTTACCAATGTATCTGACGGTGAAAAATACCTGAAACGAGAATATCGTGAAGGTTGGAGTTTATAATTGCTGGGAAACCCTAAAAATGAATTTTTAGAGGTTCCCTATACTATTTGTTGGGGAATAACGTCTTATTAACAGGAGAAATAGAAATGAACAAAGAGACAAAACTTATTATTGGTGTACTGGCCATTATTTTGTGTGTTAGCTGGTCACCCCAGGCAAACGCCGGTGATGTTAACGGCTGGAAGCTGGGTATGCAGGCGTACAGTTTCAATCGCTTTACTTTTTTCGAGGCGGTGGATAAGACCAAAGCGCTTGGTATGGACTATATCGAGGCCTATCCGGGTCAAACGCTCAGCAAGGAAAAACCCGATATTAAGACCGACCACAATATGTCTTCCGAAGACAAGAAGATAATGCTTCAAAAGCTCAAGGAATCGGGCATACAACTTATGAATTACGGCGTAGTATCGCTGCCAAATGATGAGGCGGAATGTCGAAAAGTCTTCGATTTTGCCCTGGATATGGGAATCGAGACGATTGTCTCAGAGCCGCCTGAGGACGCTTTTGACCTTATAGAGAAATTATGCAACGAATATAAGATTAACGTTGCCATTCACAATCACCCCAAACCTTCGCATTATTGGAATCCTGATACGGTGCTGAAGGTCTGCAAGGGACGCAGCGTGCGAATCGGTGCATGTGCCGATACAGGTCACTGGATGCGTTCGGGAATCAATCCGGTCGAGGCTCTGAAAAAACTCAGTGGTAAAATTATCAGCCTGCACACCAAGGATTTGAATGAATTCGGCAATCGTAATGCACATGATGTTATATGGGGCACAGGGGCGGGCGATTTCAAGGCCATTTTAGCCGAGCTTGACCGTCAGAAATTCAAGGGTGTTTTCTCGATTGAATATGAGCACAACTGGCTGAACTCAATGCCCGAAATTTCAGGCTGTGTTGCATATTTCAGGAAGGCAGCCGCCGAGTTGAGTGATGTTAAGTACAAGAGAGTTTTCAAGAAGGATCTTTCTAACGGCATCATGGAGGCCGGCTCCTGGGCTTTTGGCGCCGATGGTGTTTTGGCGCCTACACCCAGTGGTCATGGTGATATCTGGACCAAAGAGCGCTACGGCAACTTTATGCTCGAACTCGACTTCAAAGTTCCCGAAAAGGGCAACAGCGGCGTTTTTATCCGAACCGGCAGTTTAAGGAACTGGATCAATACCGCCATTGAGGTCCAGATTCACGCTACCACCGACGGATCCAAGCACGGCCAGAGTGGCGCCATCTACGACTGCCTCTCGCCGTCAAAGAATGCTATGAAGGCACCCGGTGAGTGGAACCACTACGTCATCACCTGTCTGGACAACAAGATTTATATCAATCTTAACGGTGAAGATATTATAGATATGGACCTGAATCGCTGGACCGAAGCCGGCAAAAACCCGGATCCTCCGGGAACCAGGAACAAGTTCCGCTACGCCTACAAGGACATGTCGCGTGAAGGGCATCTTGGCTTCCAATATCACGGCAATCCTATCTGGCTCAGGAATCTCAAAATCAAATCGTTTGACTAAAATTAATTACAATGAGGTATGTACAAATGAAAATCATGAAAAATAAATCATTCGTCTGTAACGGCATGGTCCTTGCCATCACGGTATTGGCTATTATTTTGTTTCCGACATTTATAACAGGCCAGATTGAGACCACACTTGCAGGCGATTCAAATTCATCCGGGGATTGGGTCTCACTGTTCAACGGCAAGGACCTGAGCGGCTGGGACGGCGATATGCGGCTCTGGTCGGCTAAGAATGGTGTTATTCGTGGAGAAACCACTCCTGAGAACCCGACCCGCGGCAATACGTTCCTTATCTGGCGTGGTGGAAAATTGCGGGATTTTGAGCTGCGTTTGAAGTTTCGTCTCCGTAACGGCAACTCCGGAGTGCAGTACCGAAGTAAGGAAGTCCGCAAGTGGGTTGTCAGCGGCTATCAGGCGGAGGTTGAAAATGCACCTGGCAAGGTCGGTTTTCTCTACCACGAGAGTGGCCGGGGATGGCTGGTCAACGTTGGTGATATGATGGTTATCGATAAAGACGGCGAGAAGAATGTCATTGGGAATGTCTCCGATCAAGAAGAGCTTATCAAGCAAGGCTACTATAACGACAAGGACTGGAACGAGTATAGAATCATAGCTCAGGGCAACCATTTGAGGCACTATCTCAACGGCTATCAGACAATGGAGCTGATAGATAACGACCGGGTAACCAACCCCGGCGACCCGAAGGATACTAAAGGGGCTGCCAGAGAAGGTATCCTGGCACTTCAAATACATGCCGGCCCACCGATGCTTGTTGAGTTCAAGGACATCCGCGTTAAAAATCTATGGCCGAAATATGG
>DAOUVA010000364.1 GCA_030667885.1 Phycisphaerae bacterium | reverse complement strand
TTGCTCGTTTATTTCTGTAAAGCAGCTCCCACCTGTGCACTATCATCCCGTCAAGATCTATGAGAACCGGCCCGTTTTCTGCAATCAGAACATTCACATGTTTCAAATCGCCGTGGGTGATACGATATTTCCACAACTTGTCGAGCAGTTTCACAACCTGCCGGATTCCATCCATTTTTTGTGGCTCGGTGACATTGTCGTCACGAAGAAAATGCCATAATTTCTGCCCTTCAACATATTCCGTCACCAAATAAGATTGCCATATCAGCAATCCTCTGCGCTGCTCGATATAAGCCAGGGCTCTCGGGGTAGCTATTTTCAATGCTCCAAGGATATGCGCATATAACCATCCTTTACGGGCACGGGACTTTTTAATCGTATGCCGCAGTGAATGAATAAATCCCTTATGATCATATCGTTTCACAACTATATTTTTGTTATTCCACGTTATATGTGATACATAGACGGCATCTCCCTTTTTAAGAATCTGCCCGGCATCCATCAGCGTATCTATTTGTTCAATAAAATCACGAGGCTCCGCTTCCGCACAAAAATCCCTGTCAAGCTCGGCTATATATTCGCCGGCCTTAATTTCCATGTGCCTCTCACTTGTTCGCAGATGCTTTTTAAATTCACGATATGTTAACAATTCTGCCTGCTTCTTCAGAGAGGTACGTTTGACGAAGATTTGAAATGGAAACTCAGCCATATGATCATTTGGTTCGGTATAATCCGCCCGGCGATTGTACTATACCTCACTGCCCAAAAATAGAAATTCCTAATTTATCGGCAAGCTTTATTGTCTCTGGTTTGTCGATAATAATCGTCTTTTCCGCCTCAACAACAAGACACTTACCTCCGTTCTTAGCCAGACTTCTGATAGTATCAGGCCCTACACACGGGACGTCAAATCGCATGTCCTGCTGAGGTTTGGAAACCTTGATCAGAGTCCAGCCACCCGATCTGCAAAGCCCGCCGGCTCTCTCGATCATCGCTGCGGTGCCTTCTATTGCCTCGACAGCGATGACTTCTTTTTCTTTCACGGCAATCGCCTGACCTATATCCAGCTCGCCGAGCTTTTTAACTATTTGCCAGCCGAATTCAATGTCACTTTGGGCTGACAAGCGCAGTTGTGTTTCTGTCATCAAACCCGCCGTCGCCAGATGCTCCTTGCAATACATGATCGAATTCTCCAATATTATCCCTCCGGTGGCCAACTCATCCGCTAAAGCACATAGAAGTGAGTCAGGTTGTCTGTTTTTCCCGCGCAGCCGCCAGTAATATATCCTGAATGCCCGCCAATCGGGCAGATATCGCACAATCCGCCATGGCGTGTAAAACCGTCCTTTGGAAACCCGCCCAACCATAATCGTTCTGGTTACGCGGTGCCTTCTCAACTTCCGTATCCAGCCCCCCGGTCGAGCAATAGCCGCTCTGCAAAATACATCAACTTCGTCAGCCAGGTCATGATCTGCCGTCTCCGCCAGGCCGACACAAATTACTCTTAATCCCGCCTGCTTAGCGCCGGCGGCTACAAGAAAGGGTAGTCTGCCCTCTCCGGCAATTAAACCAAGCACATCTTGCGGCTCGTATTTCGTATCTTGTATTTTGCTCAAACAAATGTCCTGTTCGAAAATCGATAGATCCATTGAAAATGCATATTTCAATGTTTGTTATTCAGTACTCACATCTCACCGCCAATATTGCCAATTGCGAGTTATGAGTCATCATCCTGTTTGTCCGGCTCTTCGAAATCATTTTCCATAGACGAAACAATCTGCTTAAATTGACTCTGAAGGTCCCGAATACTTTGCCGCATATCAGGCAGGTATTGTATCATGCTGTACGCTCGCCTGCCCATGTTTGCCTCGATAGCAGGTGCGCCCAGGACAACTTTATTGTCTGAAATATTATTAATAACGCCGGCCTGCGCCGCAATAGTAACTTTGTTCCCGATATTAATATGGCCCACAATACCAGCCTGTCCGCCGATTGCGCAGTAATGCCCGATGTTAGTCGAGCCGGCAATTCCCACCTGAGCCACAAGCAAACAATGTGGACCGACTCTGGTACCATGACCTATCGTAACCATGTCACCTAATTTGCTGCCCTGGCCTATAATAGTATCACTAAGCGTGCCTCGTTCAACTCCGCAGCAGGCGCCGATTTCAACATCATCTTCTAAAATGACAATACCGGTCTGTGGAATCTTGTGATGTACGCCCTTATAAGTGGCATAGCTGAATCCGTCTTCGCCGATCGCCGAATTCGCGTTTATAATTACACGATTGCCGATTTTACAACCATCGTAAATGGCAACATTAGGATATATTATACTATCATTACCGACTTGGACACCTTTCCCAATGTACACACCGGGATAAATTATGCACCCGTCCTTGATTCTTGCCTCATCTGCTATTGTCGCAAAATCATGGATATGGCAGTCCACGCCAATTTTAGCGCTATCGGAAATTGAAGCCTTCGGACTGATCCCTACTTTTTTATGCTTATGATGCCCATGCAGGAGCACCATTACCTGCATAAAAGCATAGTATGGGTCATCGGCTATTAACAGATGGACTGAGGTGGGGGGCGTTTCTTTTCCTACTATTACTGCACTTGCCTTGGTCGTCCGCAACTGTTTTTCATATTTACGATTTGTCAAAAAGCTAATATCGCCTTCATCCGCCCGCCCGAGCGTAGATGCAGACTTGATAATAACGTTAGGGTCGCCACAGACCCGTCCGTCTACATATTCGGCTAATTCACCCAAAGTTCTTTCTTGCATACGAACACCTCAACAAAAAGTCTATTAAGTACAGCACCGCCCCTTTTTCCGAAGCATCAGCCTTGCTCTGGTCATTATAACAAAAACACTTCTGTGGTCAACTTTTCAGCCGGTAAACATGCAAAGCAAGCATCTTCGCCGTTTCCAGAGACTAACCAAAAATGTTTTTCTATCGTTAAATCCGTCTAAAATTACATTAATCCAATTCAGTTCGAACATTACACCGTTAAAACCTTCAGGAGCTTTCGCTGTAAACTCACTGAGGGCTTCCTGGCAAAAGATGCTGTACTGCTTGTAAATACTGTTACAGCCGGTCCGATGGATTTATACACCGCCGGATTAGTCGGACCGAAAACACCATACGTCCTGATGCCCAGACCGGCTGCTAAATGCGTAATCCCGCTATCGTTGCCGATAAATCCATCCACACAGCTTAAAAGCCCCAACACCTGTGTTAAAGACAAATCCGTCAGACACTTTCCAACGCTGCTGATTTTCTTAATTTTCGCATCGCTGAATCTGTCAAGCTCGGCAGGCCCTAATAAAAATATGATTTCAACACCTCTCGAATCGAGTTCTCCGGCCACAGCCAAAAAGTTCTCCAGATGCCAGCATTTTTTTGCTCCGCCGCTGCCCGGCTGAATAACCATCAGCTTCTCGCCGGAACCAAGACCTATTTTCCTGAGCAGTTCTCTGCCTGTGTTTATATCCGCTTCTGTCGCTTTTATTAAACAGTCGCCGGTCTGAAACCTCCGGGAATGCAAGGAATGGCCGCTTTGGTCTATAAATTGCCGGATGTAAAAGTCGGCTAAATGTTCAGAGAAACCTTTTGGTGGTTTCATAGTGAGTGTTATAACCTCTGCGCTATGGCTGCAATTGGCAGTGAAAATCAGGTTTTGTTCGAAGTTGCTGTTCGGCTCACCCAAAAATGTCGCAATCCAGGCATAGTCGCCAAAAGCGCTTATCAAAGGATCTCTGTCTTTAAGCACTAATGTTGTCGTTTTAGCAAACAATCGATGTATATCCATTGAATCTATAGAACGAACGCCATCGACACAGGACCGGCCCGGCAAAATGCCAACGTATTCAGTATGCCCAAGAATATCAATTCCGCCCAAATCCAGCACATTTTTCATATACGCGGCTAAAGGCAGTGTCAATATACAGTCGCCAATTGCCCCGGGCTGCAAAATTAATCCTCGCTGCATTTTTTTTACCGCCTCAGCACTCTTTTGCCGCACTAACTCCAAAATGTCATCGTGTGTCTGCATACATAAAAGCCTGAATTGTTGTCAAAGTAATACTAACCGTTAGTCAGCCACCTTGTCAATCCATCCGCCGCCGATAAGCCTGTTGTTTTTTTCCTCCTGAATATAAAAAGCGGCCAATTGACCCGGCGTTATTGCCGATACCGGCTCATCAAACTCAACCGCAACACTATTATCCTGCGGAGTGACCATCGCTAAAGCACCTTTACTGTTATAGCGTATTTTTACCTTCGCTCGAAAAGGCGAGGCCGGCTCATCAATAAGCCAATTCGTACCCGATGCATGAAGTTTTTTCTGCATGACCTCTTCTTTAGGGCCGAGCGTAACCGTGTTGCTTTCGGCATCAATTTTTGTGACATAGTAAGGCCTGCCCATGGCCACTCGTAGGCCTCGCCGCTGACCGATAGTGAATCTGTGCACACCATTATGCTCGCCGAGAACCTTGCCGCTGCTATCGACAATGTTGCCCTTGCGAACAAGCTCGGGGCACCGCTGTTCGAGCACAGCGACATAATCATCGTCGGGGATAAAGCATATCTCCTGCGATTCTTTGCTTTGTGCGGTGCGTAAACCGAATTTCGCCGCCATTTCTCGCGTCTGATCCTTGGAATAATCTCCCATTGGCAAAATAATGTTAGGCAACATGTCCTTGTCAATCATCGATAACACGTAGGACTGGTCTTTGGAAGGATTGGCAGCTTCGTACAGGCCAACATTGTTGCTCCGATTGAGAATCCTCGCATAATGTCCGGTGGCAAGAAATCGGGCGCCATGACTTTTCGCAAAGTCCCACAACTTGCTGAATTTCATATGCCTGTTGCAAAAGACACACGGATTGGGCGTTCGGCCTTGCCTGTACTCACTGCAAAAATAGTCAAGAATCCGCTCAAAGTCTTTGCGGAGATCCAGCACATGGAGCTTTATCCCCAATTGATCGGCAACCATTTGAGCCTCTTCCTGTGCATGGCGAGCGTTGTCGTT
>DAOUVA010000186.1 GCA_030667885.1 Phycisphaerae bacterium | reverse complement strand
TAAATTATGATTTCAAAGGTGATCCCGCCCTGAGGTCCGGTGCCGGCTTGACGTACAAGGGAAAACGCTGGATTATGAGATAACCTTCATATCCGCTATTGTGTATATCCCACCCGGTATTTCGCATAAAATACTTCATTTATAGTATATAGCATCCCATATTTCATATTACATGTATGACATTTCATATCTGTACAGGTGTTTATGTAAAAAAACCTCAAGTTTTGCTTGAAAAATGCTTTTTTGCGAATTTTTTACAAAAAATGCAAAAAAATCCTTTGATATATTCAAACGGTCGTTTAAAACTATCGTATTAAACGGGCGTTTAGGGATTTTATATAATGGTTTCACAAGATAAAAAATCAAACGGCAGTACTGATAAGGGGGTTCGGGACAGATTGTTCGACTCGGCTGAGGAGCTTTTCTGTGAACAGGGCTTTGAGGGTACAAGTGTTAGAGATATTGCCGCCTCTGCCAAGTGCAACATCGCATCTGTGAACTACTATTTTGGCGGGAAAGAGAAGTTGTATCATGAGGTTTGGCGTCGTCACCTTGTTATGATGCGCGATACGCGTATTGCAAGTATCGACAAAGTAATTTCTCAAAATGACGGCAAACCACGTCTGGAAGAATTGCTCAAGTCCTTCGCAGAAGCATTTATTGGATCACTTGTAGATGAAAGCAGAGCTCGTCGGTTTTGTAAACTCATGGCTCGGGAAATGATAGACCAACACTTGCCTGCAAATATATTTGTGGACAACATCATTACGCCGACTTTAGCCGCCATGGACGGTGCTCTGGTTAGGGCTTGTCCCGGCCTGGATGAATCAAAAATTCCATTTGTTGTATTGTCTATTGTTGGGCAGCTCCTGCATGTGCTTCATGTAAAGGCTATTTTTGAGCAGAGTAATGAGACGGCCATACCAAAATTCGATTTAGCTCAAACTATTGATCATATTGTTAAATTCTCCACTGCTGGTATTCGGGTTTATGTTGAAGGAAAAAACGAATGAGAAAACAGATAGTGTCAATTTGTGGTTTATTTTTTATTGTTGTCCTGACAATCCTTTCCGGCTGCATGGTAGGGCCTGACTATTCCAGACCCGAAACCCCGGCAGAGACATCCGATGGTTATTACAACGCAGCAGCGAACGAACAGGATGTTAACGATTTTTCAGAGATTGACAAATGGTGGGAGCAGTTCGGTGACCCTGTAACTGCGATGCTGGTGCGTGAGAGTCTGGAAAACAACTATAGTCTAAAAGCAGCGGCGGCAAGAGTCCTGCAGGCACAGGCTGCGCTTACTGAAATTCATGGGCGCAGGTTACCGGACATCTCTTACAACCTTACCCGTGACAGAAGTAAGCGTTCCTTCAATTTCGGTGGATTAGGTGGTGGGGGCAGATTCACCGTAATGAGCACAACCTGGTCACAGGGTATTTCTGTTGCTTATATACTGGATTTGTTCGGTAAGCTCAAACGGTCGGAGCAGGCCGCCTGGGCCGAGCTGCTTGCAGTCGAGGCAAATGAGCAGGTTCTGATTAATTCAATGGTAGCCACTGTAATAAACGCAAGAGTTAATATTGCAACTCTTCAGCGTCGTTTGGACATAGCACGGGCAAATACACAAAGTATGAAGAAATCAGTTGGAATTGTCGAACGACGCTATGAACAAGGGCTTGTCGGCCCGGTTGATATAAGGCTGGCGCGTGAGAATCTTGCACAGTTGGAAGTGGTTGAACCGGTTATTGAATTATCTCTGATAACAGCTCGAAATGCTCTTGATGAGCTTTTGGCTCGTCGGCCCGGCTCATCGGATGAACTGCCACAAACCTTAGAGGATTTGCCGGATTTGGGACCGATACCTGTTGGGCTGCCGGCTTCTCTTTTGGACCGCCGGCCGGATGTTAGAGCGGCTGAGTTTTTACTAAGGGCCGCGAACGAGAGGATTGGTGTGAGCATCGCCCAGCTTTATCCGGATTTAACTATGACCGGCGGTTTCGGTTACTCCGATGACAAATTTGAGAACATTTTCAAATATGATGGAACAGAAATGTATTCAGCGATTACGTCTCTTGCTCAGCCTATCTTCAGGGGTGGGCAAATAAGGGCACAGATTGATGCCGCCGAGGCGCGTTATACAGAGTTGGCGGCAAATTATGCCGGTACGGTTCTGGCTGCGATGCGGGAAGTCGAGGATGCCTTGATTACTGAGCAGATGCTGCAAACGCAGCTCAAATACGCCCGTGTTCAATTCAGAGAAGCCAGCGCCGCAGAGAGCCTTTCAAGGCAGCGATATGAACGTGGCGTTGAAGGAATATTAACCGTACTCGTCTCGGAACGAAGTCGCAGAATATCTGAACAGGAAGTGACCATTCTCAAGGGCCGGATTTGGACTAACCGGGTAAATCTTTTCCTGGCGCTGGGCGGTGACTGGGATTATCAGGAATCCTCTGAAGAACAGGTCGCATTAAACAAATAATATAAAATTATAAAACGGGAAGTAATTTTATGAAACCAATCAAGAAAAATAAAAAAATGCCCTCGGGCCTGATACAGCTGCTCCTTGTCGTGGTCATTGTAATTGTAGGGTTATTGGTTGCCGTGGTTTTTATCAAGCTTAAAAAACCAGTTCAACGACAAGAGCAGATTGTTCTTGCGCCATTAGTCAAAGTTGAGCGTCTTGATCGAAGGGACATCCAGATGATTATTCGTGGCTATGGAACTGTCAATCCAAGGCTCCAAGTGGAAATCGTACCACAGGTTTCCGGCAAGGTCATCTGGGTCAATCCGCAATTTAAAGCGGGGGGGTATATTCGGCGCGGTGAGCTGATACTGAAAATAGACCCTCGCGACTATGAATTATCGCTACGTCAGGCCAATGCCGCCGTTGCAGAGGCCCAGGTTATGCTGGACCTGGAGAAAGCCGAAGCCAAAATCGCAAAAGAAGAATGGCAGCAGCTACACCCGGGCCAGGAACCGGATTCACCACTGGTTTTTCGTGAGCCCCAGATACGCCAGAGACAGGCCAGGCTCGAATCGGCTAATGCGGGACTGGCTACCGCCAATCTGAACCTTGAAAGGACACAGCTTTCCCTGCCGGTTGATGTTGTGATAATGAATGAAAGGGTTGACCTTGGTCAATATGTGATGATAGGCCAGTCCACAGGTGCTGCCTATGGAATCGAATCAATGGAAATAGAAGTACCTCTTGAAGACAAAGAACTGGCCTGGCTTGCTATTCCTGATAATATGGTTTCAGTCAATGCCGAGGAAAGCTCTAAAAAAGGTGCGATTGCACGAGTTTCGGCTAATTTTGCCGGTGAAGAGAAATGCTGGCCTGGATATGTGGTCAGAACTACCGGCCAGGTTGATATAACATCGAGACTTATATCGGTTGTTGTTGAAGTATCCGAACCGTTTAAGGATTCTGGCTCCACACCTCCGCTTTTACCCGGTATGTTTGTCGAAGTTTCAATCGAGGGCAATATTCTTAAGAACGCAATCGCAGTGCCCCGAGATGCAATGCACAATCGTAATGAAGTGTGGGTGGCCAAAGACGATCAATTATATGTCCAGTCGTTGGATATTGTGCGGGCCGATAGGGATTTCGCCTACGCGAGTTCAGGCCTTGATGACGGAGATATGATTATTGTCAGTTCTCTTGATATGGTTATTGAACAGATGGAAGTCAGGATTCAAACCGAATCCGAAACCTCAACCGCATTTGCAGAGGTAAGCAGAGAGCAATCCCGGGCATCCCAAAATAAGGACAGTGTGAATGAAAGAATCAACTAAAAAAACTCGTCTCAGCGAAGGCTCGAACCGTAGCCGGAGAGGTCTTCTCGGCTGGTTTGCTTCTAATCATGTAGCTGCGAATTTGTTGATGTTTTTAATCATTATTGCAGGGTTGCTTGCAATTTTTTCAGCCAAAATGGAGGTCTTTCCTGAATTAAGCCTCGATATGATAAACATTCTGGTACCTTATCGCGGAGCCTCTCCTGCTGACGTTGAAGAGGGTGTCTGTCTGAGAGTTGAGGAAGCTATAGCGGGGGTTGATGGCATCAAGCGTATGACTTCTACTGCCGCCGAAGGGGCCGGTTCGACGCTTGTTGAAGTTGAGGAATATGCAAACGTGAAAGAGGTGCTTGATGATATAAAGGCGGAAATTGACACGATTATAACGTTCCCTCTGGAAACTGAGAAGCCCATAATAACTGAACTCAAAACACGTCATAAAGTGATCTCAATTGTTGTCAATGGTGATGTTACCGAGAAAACACTGAGAAAAGTCGCCGAGCAGATTCGTGATGACCTGACGGTTATGGATAATATCAGCCAGGTAGCCATCTCCGGTGTCCGGCCTTATGAAATTTCAATTGAAGTTTCCGAGGAGAATTTGCGACGCTATAACCTGAGCTTTGAGAAGGTATCCAGGGCGATCAGGGATTCGTCACTCGATATTCCGGCAGGCTCGGTTAAGACCTCCGGCGGGGAGATTCTGGTTAGAACCAAGGGGCAAAAATATTTCGGCCCCGAATTTGAAAAAATAATAGTCTTTACGAGGAACGATGGGACAAAAATAAGACTTTCCGATATTGCCACGGTTAAAGATGGTTTCGAAGATGTTGATCTTCTTGCGAGATTCGACGGCAAAAGGGCCGCTTTTGTACAGGTTTCCAGGATAGGAGAGCAGGACGCCCTTGACATAGCTAATACGGTTAAAAGGTACATTGAAGAAAAGAGAACTTATTTACCCAAAGAGATTTCGATTTCATTATGGGAGGATGACTCGGAAGTCCTCAAATCCAGAATGAATCTTCTTAAAAGGAATGCGTATATCGGTCTGGTTCTTGTATTTATTTGCCTGACTTTATTTCTCAATTTACGTCTTGCTTTCTGGACAACTATAGGCATACCGATATCTTTTTTGGGCGCCTTTTATTTTCTGCCGCACTTTGATGTTTCGATTAACATGATGAGCCTTTTCGCATTCATTATGTCACTTGGTCTTGTGGTTGATGATGCGATTGTAGTCGGTGAAAATATTTTTGCGTACCGGCAGGCGGGAATGGACCGTACCGAAGCGGCCATAAAAGGCGTAAAAGAAATGTGCATGCCGGTTGTACTGGCTGTTTTGACGACTATGTTCGCGTTTTTACCGTTGGCTTATACTTCCGGTATTATGGGTAAATTACTGAGAGTGTTTCCCATAGTAGTGATAAGCGTTCTTTCGGTTTCTCTTGTGGAAGCTCTGCTGATCCTGCCGGCTCATTTGTCCTCTTCCAGGTTCTCCAAGAAAAACTTCATTGTACGTTTCACCGATAGAATAAATTACTGGACGAACAAAGGAATGAAGTGGTTTGTACACGGGCCTTTCGCCGCATTTGTTAAAAAGGCGGTTAAATGGCGCTATGTAACCTTATCTGTCGGAGTCGCTATTTTTTTAATAACCGTTAGTTTTGTCATCAGCGGGTATATAAAGTTTGTATTTTTCGATTCGGTGGAAGCCGACAATATGATTGCCACTTTGACAATGCCGCAGGGTATGCCTGTCGAGCAGACAACCGAGGTTATTCAGGCGATTGAGAAGGCCGCTTTTCAGGTTATAGATGAGTTTAACATCGAAGGCAAGCCGTCTCTGATGAAGCACGTATCAACCACGGTAGGTGCTCATCCGGCTGCTGCTCGCGGAGGTCCGGGCCACAGTGATTTAACTTCCAGCACGGCATCAAACATGGCAGAGGTCAATGTCGAGTTGCTCAGTGCCGAAGAGCGTTATGCATCAAGCGAAGAGATGAAAAACCGCTGGCGGGAAATTGTCGGGGAAATACCGGGTGTTTCATCCCTTACGTTTATGTCTGAGATTATGAGTGCCGGCGATGCGATAAACGTGGAACTCTCTCATCAGAACTTCGATAGCTTGTTGGCGGCATCTGAAAAGTTAAAATCGATTCTGCGCCAATATACCGGCGTGAGTGATATCGCAGATAGTTTCGAGCCGGGAAAGGCTGAGTTGAAACTTACTCTTAAGGATACCGGCCGTACACTTGGTCTTACTCTCTCGGATTTGGC
Organism: Phycisphaerae bacterium; assembly: GCA_030667885.1. Taxonomy (GTDB): domain Bacteria; phylum Planctomycetota; class Phycisphaerae; order Sedimentisphaerales; family Anaerobacaceae; genus NIOZ-UU13. Next base: position 1,854 of record DAOUVA010000186.1, on the reverse strand, counting down.
CAGACAGGTCAGGCAGGGCTTCTATGGAGATGAAGTTCAGCGTATCCAAAGAGGGCGTGACGATATTCGTGTTATGGTTCGTTATCCTGAAGCCGAGCGCAAGAGCCTGGCGGATGTGGACAATATGAGAATTCGATTATCGAGCGGAACCGAAATACCATTTAAGGCCGTTGCCGAAATTGACTATGGGCGAGGTTATGCAGCAATCAGCCGGGTCGATCGCAGGCGAGTCGTAAGTGTTTCCGCTGATGTTGACGAAGCAGTTGCAAATGCGGGCCAGATAAATAAAGACCTCAGAGAAAAGGTGCTTCCGGATATGATGCGTCAGATGCCGGGGCTGCAGTTTCGTTTTGCCGGGGAACAACGTGAACGAAATGAATCACTCGGAAGCCTTAAAGCAAATTTCATAATAGCCATGCTTGCGATCTATGGTCTTCTGGCCATCCAGTTCAAAAGTTATGCCCAGCCGCTTATAGTAATGTCCGCTATTCCATTTGGTATCGTCGGGGCGACATTAGGTCATTTAGTCATGGGTTTTAACCTCAGCATACTTTCCATGTTTGGAATTGTTGCCCTCTCTGGTGTCGTCGTTAATGATGCACTTATTATGATTGACCTTATTAACCGTGAACGCAGAAGCGGAATCGAACTTGTCCAGGTACTTCGCCACTGTGCTACTCGAAGATTTCGACCGATTATGTTGACGACTTTGACGACCTTTTGCGGTCTGCTTCCGATGATAGCGGAAAAAAGCCTTCAGGCACAATTCCTTGTTCCAATGGCCATAAGCCTGGCATTCGGGGTGCTGTTTGCGACCTGCATAACGCTTGTGCTGGTACCTTCGTTGTATATGATTCTTGAAGATGTTAAGAGTCGAATTTTTGTCAATACAGGGGAAGTAACTCCCGATTTCCACCGCATATCTGAACAAACCGGCGTAAAAGGTTCAGAAGCGATGGTTTGAGACTGGTAATATTACCTGATTGATGAAGAATTGCCCTGTAACTTGCTTGAGGGCAGGGGGTTGGCACAATAGTGGTTTTTTCTATAAAATTTTCTGGCAAGATTATCTCAAAAAGGGGATAATAATAACAGATAGCATTCTGTACGAATTTATAAACAGTGTGCCCTGCGGATAAAGATTACAAATGGATTTTGTAAGACCCTGCTCCGGGGGAATGACGCCCCTGACAAAACAGGGGGCAAAGGCGGTGAGAATTATGGAGACTACTGCAAAATATAAACCGAATGTCGAAATTGCTTCCGACGCAGAGACTCTTGCGAAAAGAAGCATTGAGCTTTTCGTTGACGGGGCGCAAAAGGCGATAAATGCAAAGGATGCTTTTTACGTGGCTATATCTGGAGGCAATACCCCCAAACGTTTTTTTGAACTGCTCGCCGAGATGCCCCAGGCAAACTCTCTTCCCTGGGATAAGATACAGTTGTTCTGGGTTGACGAGCGATACGTTGAACCGGATTCCGAATGGAGTAATTATAAGCTGGCGGCAGATACTTTTCTGAACAAAGTTGCCATCCCTCAGGAGAACATTCATCGTATTCCCACCGAGTACGATGATTTCAAGGCCGCGGCTTCCTGCTATGAACAAACGATTCGAGAGGTTTTCGGACTCGGTAAAAACCAGATACCCGAGTTTGATTTGGTTATACTTGGAATGGGTGCCGATGGGCATACAGGTTCGCTGTTCCTGAATTCCTATGCGCCTTTTGATACGGAAGATTTGGCGACTGTCGTGTATGTCATGGATGGAGATCTAAACAGGATAACTCTGACACATCCGGTTTTACGGGCAGCATCTCATTTGATTGTGCTGGTATCCGGTCGGGAAAAAGCCG
>DAOUVA010000204.1 GCA_030667885.1 Phycisphaerae bacterium | reverse complement strand
TTCAAGACCGTTCAATTATTTTTGTGTTGCCTCGCATGCGCCAACATCATAACCAGAGGATTGCGGCAGGGCAGCGCCACAATAATCTCGTGAACCCGGATCTATATTAAATACCGATTTTAAATTTATGGCATTGTCTATTAAGGGTGAATCGCTCTGTAGTTTATAATTTGAAAGTGCTGTCAGTTTGGTCGGAGCCCCAATTGTGCCTCCATGACCCGGATTTTTCAGTTTGGGGTCGGTCTCAAAGCCTACGGGCTTACCATTTAGCGTTTCCTGATTTGTTTCCTTCCGCCATTGCTCGAGAGATGTGTATGTTTTTTTGTTCCATGTAATTTTTACATTGCCTCCACAAGTCCAGTAGCAATTGCCCTTAAATGTCCATTCATCGTTTGGAATTGGGATATCAATAACTGTCTTGCCCGGTGCGGTTACAATAATATTATTATATATTTTCATGTTGTGGATATACGATTTTCCTGAATCATCAGCAGGAAAATCAGCGATGCAAGCGCCGCCCGTATTAGATGACACGTAAAAAGTATTATTATAAACCAGGGTATTTTTAAGTCCCCCGGAGGAGTTGGTTGCCCAAAGATTAAGGGCACCATAGCTGCCTATGAGTCCATCACTTTCGCTGATATTATACCTTACAATATTGTCTTTAAATTCTCTTGCACCGTCGAATTGGTAAATACCATAACCAGAGGCGTGGTTGTCATGAGCATAATTATATTGTATGATACAACTAACACAGCCCCCATCGATGTCAAATCCACCACCATCCTTTCCGTTGTTTGATTTGTTATGATGTGATTCGCAGAACTGGATGATGACCTCTTTAGAATCCCAAGTCCAGATACCGATAGGGCCGCCGGAATCGGGGTCATCGCACAACCATCCGTTATTGTACGCCTCACAGTATTCAATAACGCCCCTGTTGATCTGCGAAATAATAATTCCATTTCCGGTGTGTCCTTTTTGCCCAGGATTACCGGAATTATTGTAAGCCTTGCAATGCGCGATATAGACATCCTCATGGGGCCAGAAATTCGGCTTTGTCAGGGTATTATAACCTGACCAGATGCAGATTCCCTTGTCACCGTTATCATGTGCGATGGAGTTGGTGATATGTATATCTTTGAATCCCTTATCAGTATTACTGCCTCCCTTGAAGAAAATTCCTCCATTACGGTAGCCACTTACATCCACATTATCGACGCGGAAAAAACTCAGGCGTTTTTCCGGCAGCGTGTCTTTAGAGAAAAATACGCCGCTGAAATCAGTATTTATTGTGCGTCCAGCTCCAATAAAAATTAAATCTTTTACCACAAGGCCTTCACAGTTGCGAGCATGAAGGCCGTGCTTTTGCCCGGAATCGATAATCGCACGTCCTCTGCCATATGAGCCAATAGTAACAGGCTTCTTTGATGTACCACTATCCTTTGAATCGAATTTAATTGAACCGAAAAAGACCTGCCCTCCTTCAAAGAAGATGCTGTCGCCGGCGTCAAGCTGCATTTGATTGATTTTTGAGATGTTTTTCCATGCCTGTTCCGGGGACGTTCCGGGATTATCGTCGTTGCCATTAAGGCCGACATAATAGTTGGTCGCCTGCAAGGTATTTGTCACACTCAATAACACAATGACTAATACAACATATTCAAGTTTAATTTTCATGGCAATATTTCTCCTAATTTAAGGTGCCCTGTATTTTGCTTATATATTAAATAGAACAAATTTCTGACCAAATAGTTGTGTTTTAATTTTCAAATACCTAACTTTTTGTCATGAGAGCGGCTTGGATTTCCTCAAGCGATTTGCCTTTAGTTTCCGGGATTTTCCATAATATAAACAAGAATCCCACGAAGGCTATTGCTGCAAAGATGAAGAATGTCGCTGCTTCACCAATATTCTCCAATTCCCAAGGAAATAATAAGGGAACGATAAAGCTCGCCAATCCATTGAAGAAACCTGCGATTGAAATTGCCTTTGCCCTGAACTGGTTCGGATATAATTCGGATAAAAGCACCCATGTCACCGGTCCCAATGACATCGAGAACATGGCCACAAAACTCACAATGGCAATCAGAATAACAATGCCATTCAATTTTACGGTCGATTTTAGGATATTTAGTTTATTGTTGTTAAATTCATCCTCTGTCAGTCGCGAGGCCAAATCATCCGAATACGCTTTTTTTGAAGTATATAGCTGGTCTTTCAGCGGTTCAATCTTTCCTATTACTTCAGCGTTAACATTGGTTTTTAGTTTTGCAATTGATTCATCATCAATCGAATAATTGGCGCTCATAAAAGAGAATCCAACAACCATGTGGCATATAATAATCCCGATAATGCCGATTACCAGCAGTGACTTTCGACCGATTCGGTCGATTAATCGCATAGCAAGCAGTGCAAAGACGATATTGGCAATCCCGATAATACAGGCCTGTAAAAATGCGGTGTTTCTTGAACCGCCAATTCTCTCGAAAAAATCGGGAGCATAATAATAAATAGCATTGATGCCGATGAGCTGCTGAAGAGCGCCGATTGCGATTCCAATGAGTAAAATTGTAAATAGCTTTCCCTTGAAAAGCTGGAATATTGAAGTTGATTGTTCTGTTTCTGCGGATTCCTGTATAGAGCGGAGCTGCCCGGCGGCATACTCTTGGCCCCCGATATTAGTAAATATCGCCAAAGCCTGTTCGGCCTTTCCTTTAATTGCGAGCCAGCGTGGACTTTCAGGAATTAAAAACAGTAATATAAAATAAAGGAAGCCCGGAACTGCTACTAATCCCAGCATCCATCGCCATTGATACGGCCATTGATATGTATTAAAAAGACTTAAAACTCCCCAGTTTATGAAAGACGCAGCAGAGATGCCAATCATAAGAGCTACCTGATTAATCATTCCGAGCTGGCCTCTTCTCTCTGTGGGCGCAATTTCAGATATGTACATCGGTGCAATTACTAATCCCCATCCAATTGCAATTGCTCCTATGATTCTCGCCACAAGTAAAAAAATAAGTGAAGGAGCGATTGCGCAACAAATTCCTCCCACTGAAAGTAACAGTGCTGTTGCCAACAAGACCTTTTTTCTGCCAAAACGGTCGCTTAAAAACCCTGCGGTCAAAGTGCCGGCCATACAACCTATCGCAAGAGAAGCTGTAACCACACCAATCCAAACTTCCAGGTCCGGTACTTGATGAAAGTGTTCGCGTAAGAACGGGATTGCACCTGAGATTGCAAGAATCCAGTGTCCAAGAGTAAATCCTCCTACTGCAACGATAAGGGCAATCTTTGTAGCATAAAATTTTCTGTCCATTTCAGTCTTTCCTTTCCGTTCTCAATTTGCATTCTTATTTACTGCTTGATTTGTGCTTGCAACATTTCTCCGGCATACTTTCTACCCGGTGGTCCTCTTTTTTGGTATTTCTTATTTACCTGCTTACTTTGCAGAGAATTTATGTACCGTCAAATGGGTGTATTTTTCACCGGGCTTTAGGACGATCGAAGGGAACTCGGGTTTGTTGGGTGAATCGGGGTAATGCTGAGTTTCGAGGCAGAATCCATTGTGCTTATTGTAGAGAGCACCTTTTCCCTTGTTCGAGCCATCGAGGAAATTTCCTGAATAGAACTGAATAGCTGGCTCGGTTGTGGAGATTTGCATGAGTCGTCCTGTTTTCGGTTCGTAGACGGAGGCAGCAAGAGCGAGGGAACCATCGGAGTTGTTAAGCACGTAGTTATGGTCATATCCGCCTTCGACCTTTTCGATTCGTGCACCGACAGCCATCGGTGCGGTGAAGTCCATGGGCGTATCTTTTACGGCTCTAATTTCGCCGGTAGGAATGAGGCCTTCGTCGACAGGTGTGTAATTGTCAGCGGTGAGCATGAGCTCGTGGCCGAGGATGTCGCCGGAACCATGTCCAGCGAGGTTGAAGTATCCGTGGTGGGTGAGATTTAAGACAGTGGCCTTGTCAGTTTCGGCCTCATATTCGACCTTTAGCTCGTTATCATTTGTAAGTGTGTAAATAGCGGTTGACTTTAGATTTCCGGGGTATCCTTCTTCGCCATCGGCGCTTAGATATGTTAGTTTTAGCGCGGGGCCGTCAGGTGTTTCGAGGGGTTCGGCGTCCCAAACAACCTTGTCGAAACCTTTTACACCACCGTGGAGATGATTTTCGCCGTCGTTCGTGGCGAGGGTGTAGTCAACGCCATCAAGGGTGAATTTGCCCTTGCCGATTCTGTTCCCACACCGTCCGACGAGTGCCCCGAAATATGGTGAATTGGCGATATACTCGTCGAGGGTTTCGTATCCGAGGACAATATCATCGAGTTTTCCATCGCGGTCTGGGACATAAAGTGTAGTTACGATACCGCCGTAATTTGTTATCTGGGTTTTTAAGCCGTTAGCGTTGGTCAAAGTATATAAATCCACGTCTTTTCCATCGGCGGTTTTTCCGAAAGCCTGTTTTTCAATGCTCATTTTTTTATCTCCAAAACTGAATGATTCATTACAACCAAACATAAACAACACAGCCAAAGCTAAAGCAATTGTGGGGTATGTGGTTTTCATTTTTTGTTTTCCTGCCAAAATTTCGAGAATAAGGATTTTACCGTCACCAACTGAATTTGACAATAGTTAATTGCCTTAAAGGCAACAGTTAATATCCGGTGCACGTTTATAATAACGTCAAGAAGGGCGGTGTTTAGGCTATATGCCTTATAACACCGCCCGGAATCACGAGATTTCACTTTTTCGTATACCAAAGCCCGGAAGTATTATACATGTCGGTAGACGTCCCATCCCATGTATGTATCGAGAGCTTCTGCGATGGCGTCGGCCTTTTCGCACATGTTCATAGGTACGTGGTGCTCAAAGCCCATTCTGCAGACGTATTGCATTAGTGTCTGAAGGTTTGGGATTTGCATGACGCCATATCCGCCGAAGGTATCGAGTTTGTCGTTTGTGAATTTTCCTTCGCCGACATAAGCGGAGATGATACCGTCGGCATCATCGGTTGAAGGTCTGCAGAAGGTAGTGGGTTTGGCGGCAATTCTTCCGACAACGGTTCCGTAAGTGTTTTCCATTCCTACGGCGCCAGCGATGATTTCCTGGTAATCCATCTTTGCAGTCTTGAAGAACGATTTTGGCAGGTTGCTGCAATGGAAAAGGATGCATTTGTCGGGGTCGTTTCCGTAGTTGTTGTTCCAGTCGAGCAGGGCACTGGGCGTTCCGCTTGCGAGTTGGAGGATGTACATACCGAGCAGTCCCGTGACGTCAACTTCACAGGCACTTGGCATGAGAGAATCACTCATCATGCTCATAAGTGTACATGGGACAACACCGAAGAATTCCTCGATGGCGGTCCAGCACTGAATGGCAGTACCGCTGATTTGGTTTGCTTTTACCCACTGGTCAACAACATAGCCGAATTTTGCCATTTTCAAGAGAGCATCGTCGGAGATACCCTTTGTTGGGACATATTTTTTAATGGCATTTAATTTGTTTTTGACGCCTTTTTCTTTGCCAGAAAGCAGGTCGACCTTGCCGATGATTTCGTAGAGGTCGACAGTTTCGACAGTGATGCCGGAGAGTTCGAGGAGTTTTTCACTGTAGCGAACGGTGTTAAAGGCAGCGGGTCTGGAGCCAATTGCACCGAAGCGTACGTTTTCGAGTCCTCTTACGATGCGGCAGACAGAGGCAAAGTCATCAAGGTCGTTTTTGAATTCGGGGGAGTTGACCTTTACGGTGTGTGAGTTTGTCAGCGTAAATGGGATGCCGGCTTGTCTGAGGTTGTTGCAGGCACTGATTTTTCCGCAGAAGGAGTCGCGTCTGTCTTTGATGGTCATTTTACCGGCGACGTCGGGCTCAGCCTGAATGAGGATTGGGACGTTAAGGCCGCAACGCTTGATGGCTTCAGCAACGCCCTTTTCATCGCCGAAGTTGGGGAGCGTTACAATTATGCCGTCAATGGAGTCAGCCTTCGAGGCGAAGAGAGCGGCACATTTTTTTGCCTCTTCGAAAGTTTCAACGGCCCCGTATTTAGTATCCTGTATTGAGAGTGCGACGGTGTTATAGCCGTTTTTCCTGAGGACATCGAGAATGTCTTTTCGTCCTGACTTTGCGAGGTGGTCAGGGAAAAAACCTCTGTTTCCAACAATCACACCAAAAGTGGTTTTCTTCATTTTGTGTTCTCCTGTTATATATGTTTTTAATATTCTTTAAAGCATGTTTTTCACGGGCATTAGTGCCGGTGAAACATCACCCGTACTTTTAATATTTTCAGGCGTTTGCCTTATCCTTAATATCCAAGAGCTGCTTCATGACATTAGCGAGTTTTCCGGACCAAGAGTCGAGGCCAAAAGCATCATGCAACTGTCGGTAAAGCGAGTAAAGCTGGACATAAACTTTATTGTTGTCGGGAATCGGCTTATAGGTTTTTTCTTTAATGGCACACATAGCGTCCTGTGCGTTGGCGAAGCTGTCATAACCGCAGGTGTCTTTTCCAGCGACGACTGCTCCTGCGATAGCGGAGCCGAGAGCACAGGTCTGTGCGGAGCGAGCGACTTTCATTTCCCTGCCGGTTATGTCGGCGTAAATCTGCATAACGAAGGGGTTTTTTTCGGCGATACCGCCACAGTTCACGACCTCGGAGATTTCGACGCCATATTCCTCAAACCTCTTTATGATGGTAAGTGCACCAAAAGCAGTGGCCTCAACCAAGGCCCTGTAAATTTCCTCAGGCTTTGTGTGCAATGTCTGTCCGAGTAGCATTCCAGTGAGTCTCTGGTCGACGAGAATGGTTCTGTTTCCGTTGTTCCAGTCGAGAGCGAGGAGCCCGGACTGGCCGGGTTTTAGCTTTGCAGCTTTTTCGGTGAGTGCGTCATGCGAGCCGTTTTTTGCGCCGCCGGGCTGGATGTAGTTTACAAACCAGTTGAAGATATCGCCGACGGCGGACTGTCCAGCTTCGAGTCCCCAGAAGCCCGGCAGGACGGAGCCATCGACAATGCCACATATACCGGGTATATCGGCGAGTTTTTTGTCTGCGGGCCAAACGGCCATATCGCAAGTACTCGTACCGATTATTTTGACAAGTTTGCCGGTGCTGATACCAGAGCCGACACCGCCAAGATGGGCATCGAAGGCGCCCATGGCGACGGGAATGCCGGCTTTTAGGCCAAGTTTTTGGGCCCATTGGTCTGTGAGAGCACCGGCTTTTTCGTCAACGGCGTATGTTTTGTCGCCTAAAGTGTCGCGCAGGGTGCCGAGTTTGGGGTCGAGTTTCGCCAGGAAGTCTTTTGCGGGGTATCCGCCCCATTGGTCGTTGAACATGGCTTTGTGTCCAGCGGCACAACGGCATCGTTTTACTTTCTGTGGTTCGGTGGTTCCAGTAAGCAACGAGGTCATGTAATCGGCGTGTTCGACCCAGGTGTAAGCAGCGTCGAAGACCTTCGCGTCAACCCTGAGGCAATGTAGGATTTTGCTGAAGAACCATTCGGACGAATATGTTCCGCCACATTTTGCGAGATACTCAGGGTGCTCTTTT